>NZ_JAJOHW010000059.1 GCF_021129195.1 Chromobacterium aquaticum
CCACACCCGTCAACACCTTTCACCACAAAAACCGTAACAAAAGCGGGTCACACACCCCAAACCATTGATACGTCAGCGGATATCCACAAGGGGTATTTAATAAAGCCCCATCACACCCCCGCCGCGCCTAGCAAAACGGGCCGGAGATCAACTCCGGCCCGCCTGCTTCCGATGCCTATTTATATAGATACTGTCTGATAAACATCAGTCCTCATTATTACGCTTACTACTTCTACGTCGCACCGCCGGCTTGCGCTGCTGCGATGGCGTAACCCCAACCGGAGACGGTTTGGCTACTGTTGTAGCAGGCTTATCGATTGCTTCTGTGCCGGAAACAGCCGACGGCAGTACCGTCCCAGGCTTCACTGGCGGCTTCACCGCAACGGACCTACCGCCAGTTTTAGCGGCGGTGGGTTTGGTCGCCACTGGTTTGGATGCTACCGGTTTGGCTGCTACCGGTTTGGCTGCTACCGGTTTGGCTGCTACCGGTTTACTCGCCACAGGCTTAGCCGCTACCGGCTGACCTTGAACAGCACTCCGGCTTCGTCCCTTGGGCGCAGCCGGCAAGGCCGCGGGCTTTGCCTCCACAACCTTGGGAGCAGCCCCACGAGGCGAACTACCAGGACGTGCTCCAGCACTGCGGGCGGGAATCGACGACGCCGTAGAACGAACATCACCCTCTTTGATCAGCGCGAAATCGACTTGCGCGCTTTCCAAGTTGGCGCTCATTACCTTGACCGTCAGGGTATCGCCCAAGCGGTATTGCATGCCGCTCTTCTCGCCGACTATCGCCTGAATGTCTTTCTTGAAGTGGAAATAGTCCTTGCCAAGCTCGGAGATGTGCACCAGCCCTTCCACATACACATCATCCAGCAGTACAAAAACGCCAAAGCTGGTGACCGCGCTGATCTTGCCCTTGAAGACCTCGCCGATCTTGTCGCGCATATAGTAGGTCTTCAGCCAGGACTCCACGTCTCGGCTGGCATCGTCGGCGCGCCGCTCCGTCATCGAGCAATGCACCCCCAAAGCGGCCCACTTGCCAGGCTTGTACTTGCCGCCATTGAGTACCGCCTTGATCGAACGATGCACCAACAAATCGGGGTAACGGCGGATCGGCGAGGTGAAGTGCGCATAAGCTTCGTAAGCCAGGCCAAAGTGGCCGTTGTTGTCCGGCGTGTAAACCGCCTGCTGCATGGAACGCAGCAGCATGGTTTGCAATACCGGCGCATCCGGCCGTCCATGGATCTGCTCAGCCAGTTTGGCGTAGTCCTTGGCGGTGGGCTTTTCCCCGCCGCCCAGACTCAAACCGACCAGACGCAGGTAGTTGCGCAGATTTTCCAGCTTTTCCTCGGTCGGCCCTTCGTGCACCCGATACAGCGCCTTGTGGCCGTTCTGTTCCAGGAAGTCGGCCGCGCAGACATTGGCCGCCAGCATGCATTCCTCGATCAGGCGGTGCGCGTCGTTGCGCACCACCGGCACGATGCGTTCGATCTTGCCCGCATCGTTAAAGATCATCTGAGTTTCGGTGGAGTCGAACTCAATGGCGCCGCGCTGGCTGCGCGCGCCCAGCAAGACCTTGAACAAGGCATACAAGGTCTGGATCTGCGGCAACAAGGGATTGTCGCTGCCATTCTGAATCCAGTCCCATACTTGGGTATACGTCAGCCTGGCCTTGGACAACATCACCGCGGGATAGAACTGGTAACGCTTGACCGCGCCCTTGGCGTTGATCTGCATATCGCAGACCATGCACATCCGTTCCACATCCGGGTTCAAGGAGCAGATGCCATTGGACAGCGCCTCCGGCAACATCGGAATCACCCGGCGCGGAAAATAAACCGAGGTACCGCGATTGATCGCTTCCTGATCCAGCGCATCGCCCGGTTGGACATAGAAGCTGACATCGGCAATGGCCACCACCAGGCGGAAGCCCTTGCCTTGTTTCTCCGCGTAGACCGCATCGTCGAAATCACGTGCGGTTTCGCCATCTATGGTCACCAGCGGCAGTTCTCTCAGATCGACGCGATCCTTGGTCCAATCCTTCTTGCGCACTTTCTTCGGCGTTGCCTTGGCCTGGGCCAGCGCATCTTCGGGGAACTGGTGCGGCAGATCGTGCTTGCGCAGCGCGATTTCGATTTCCATGCCCGGATCGGCATAGTTGCCGAGCACTTCAATCACTTTGCCGATCGGCTGGCGATAAGCGTCCGGGTATTGGAGGATTTCCACCATCACCACTTGACCATCCCTGGCGCCGGCTTCGCCGCCCGGTTCGATCAAGATATCGTGATTCAGCTTCCGGTCCTCGGGCGTTACCACCCAAACACCACGCACACGGTTGATGCGGCCGACCAGTTTGCTCACCACATGGTCGAGCACCTCGACGATCTTGCCTTCCTGGCGACCGCGGCGGTCGACGCCGGATGGCCGAACCATGACGCGATCGCCATGCATCGCCTTTTTCATTTCCCGCTCGGGCAGGAAGATATCTCCACCCTGCCCTTCGCCCTCATCTGGAATGGCAAAGCCATAGCCATCACGATGGCCCGATACCTTGCACTTGATCAGATCGAGTTTTTGCGCAACGCAAACCGCGCCTTTGCGATTGATGATGATTTCACCATCGCGTTCCATTGCGCGTAAACGGCGCTCAAAGTAAACCGATTCGGCGCGTTTAATCGATAACATGCGCGCTAATTCGTCAGGAAACAGCGGAACCCCTTGCTCTGCCAAAATCTGCAAAACGAATTCTCTGCTCGGCAAGGGATTGGAATATTTGAGTTTTTCCCGTTCCAGATGGGGGTCCTGTTCGCGCAGGGACAGGGATTTTTGTTTTTTTTGTATTCTAGCCATTGACACCCTCAAGAATATGTCTATAATTCGCATCTCGTTGCAGAGATGCAGCGAATAATACAGCAAAGCGAAGCCCAGGTGGCGGAATTGGTAGACGCACTAGGTTCAGGTCCTAGCGCCCGCAAGGGTGTGGAAGTTCGAGTCTTCTCTTGGGCACCATCGATTATTAATTGTAATCGAGTCCTTCGCTCTGTATAGTAACAATCTGGTTGGCCCAGGTGGCGGAATTGGTAGACGCACTAGGTTCAGGTCCTAGCGCCCGCAAGGGTGTGGAAGTTCGAGTCTTCTCTTGGGCACCAACAGTTTTCAGGTTTTTAGTCTTTTTGGACTAATACCCAGCAGTAATACAATCCAGGTTTATGCCCAGGTGGCGGAATTGGTAGACGCACTAGGTTCAGGTCCTAGCGCCCGCAAGGGTGTGGAAGTTCGAGTCTTCTCTTGGGCACCAATAAAACCCCGATGATCAATGATCATCGGGGTTTTTGCTTTTCCCCTACCCCGCCAGCGCCTCGCCGGAACGCCGATCCAGCCGCACGAACATCAACCCAGACAACATGGTCAGCACACCCATTACGACGAAGGCCCAGGCAAAGTCGCCAACCCCCAGTTGTTCATGACCACGCAGCGTCGCCATCCCTTGCACCACGAAAGCACCCACCGTCACCCCGAAGCCAGCGGCCAGTTGCTGCGCCACACCGGAGAGGCTGGTGGCATGGCTCATGCTGGCCGGCGTAACGTCGGCAAAAGAAATCGCATTGAGGCTGGTGAACTGCAGGGAACGCAGGCAACCGCCGAAGATAAACACCGCCAGCATCCAGACATAGCTTAGCGCTTCGTAGAACAGCGCATAGGCCGCAATGGACAGCCCTGCCAGCACGCTATTGACGATCAGCACCCGACGGAAACCAAAGCGCCGCAAGATGCGAGCCACTATGGTTTTCATGAAAATGGCGCCAACGGCGGTGGCGCAGGTCAGCAAACCAGACACGAAGGGACTAAAGCCCAAACCCAGTTGCAGCATCAAGGGCAGCAGAAACGGCGTCGCTCCGATGCCAACCCGAAACATGAAGCCGCCAACCACACCGGCATGAAACGTCGGCAGACGCAATAAAGACAAATCCAGCAAGGGATGGGCCGCCTTGCGGTAGTGCGCCAGATACAGCAATAGCAAGGCCATGCCCATGCCTCCCAGCGCGAGCGACCACCCGGTCGACACCAGATGCTTGCCCTCCGAGGCCAGACCCAACATCAGCAGCGACAAGCCCACTCCGGTCAATGCAAAGCCCGCCCAATCCAGCGGCGGTACCGCCTCGTCCCTCAAGTCTTCTATATGCCGACGGGCCAGCCACCAGCCCAATACCCCGATGGGAATATTGATCAGAAAGATCCAGCGCCAATGAAAATAGGTACTGATGAACCCGCCCAGCGGTGGACCTATCACCGGCCCCAGCAAAGCCGGCACGGTCAGATAGCTGAGCGCGCGCACCAGATCCGCCTTGTCCGTGGTGCGCAGAATGACTAGCCGCCCCACCGGCACCATCATCGCGCCGCCCATGCCTTGTACGAAGCGCGCCAACACGAAGCTGCTCAAGGAAGCACTGGCGGCGCACAATAAAGAACCCAACACAAACACCACGATGGCTGAGCGGAAAATACGGCGCGCGCCAAAGCGATCGGCCATCCAGCCGCTAATGGGAATGAAGACCGCCAGACTCACCAGGTAAGAGGTCAAGGCCAGTTTCAGACCAATGGGATCGACGTGAAGATCATGTGCAATCGCCGGCAAGGACGTGGCAATCACGGTGGCGTCCATGTTCTCCATGAACAAGGCGGTGGCCACGATCAGGGGCGTGACCATGCCGGCGGCAAGCTTGAGCTGCATGATGATAGAATTTCAGAAAAACACAATCAGTGTAGCACCCGTCTCCGCCGCGACGAGCAGGCGGAGCGGCGCAAATGATGTCTAAACGTAAAGCGGCCTCGACCCGCCAAGGATCAAGCCAGCGGATGGCAAAACAGGCGCCGGCCATCCGCCGCGCTACGCTCGGCCAGTTCCAGCAAGGAAATCACTCGCCACGCCTCCCGCGCCGTCACCGGATTGGCGCGCTGACCGCGCGCGGCGCCGGCCACCGCGCGGTAATACTCGAGATAGTCCCCATCCGGTGCCGGCCGACGCTCGCCGACAGCCGGCGGCGGGCGGTACACGATGCCGGGTTCGGAATCATGGCCCCAGCCGCTTGACCCGGGACGCCCCCCGGCTTTCAAGAGCTCTTCCTGAGTATCCAGACCAAACTTCACATAACTGGCACTGGCGCCATGCAAGCTGAAACGCGGTGCCCCGCCGCTCACCAGGCAGGAGCCATGCAATATTGCCTGGTATTTTCCGTATCCCAGCTGCACATGAAAGTAATCCGTCGCCTGCGCGCCGGCTCTCTGCCGGGACAGGTTCGCATAAATCGTCTGCGGCCAGCCCAGCAGCAGCAAGGCCTGGTCCAGCAGATGCGGCCCCAGGTCATACCACAGCCCCGCTCCAGGCTCATCCTGCTCGCGCCAGCGCGCGCGCACTTCTGGCCGATAACGGTCGAAATGGGACTCGAAATGACTGAGAGCACCCAATTCGCCACTGGCCAGCAAGGCTTGCAGCGCCAGAAAATCAGAGTCCCAACGCCGGTTATGAAATACCGACAACAACGGGCTACCCGGCCGCTCGGCCAACAAGCACAGCTCGCGCGCCTGCTCCGACGCAACCGTGAACGGCTTGTCCACCACCACGTGCTTGCCAGCGAGCAAAGCCGCGCGCGCCTGCGGATAATGCTGCTGGTTGGGACTGGCGATAACGACCATATCAATCGCCGGATCGGTCAAGGCCTGCTCCAAGCTGGCCAACACCGGCAGTTGCGGCCAGTCGGCCTGAACCGCGTCCGGCCGACTACTAACCACGGCGGCCAACCTCAGCTCGGGGACGGCGGCAATCAAAGGCGCGTGAAAAGTCTTGCCGGCATAGCCATAGCCAACCAGGGCGACATTCAAAGGTTGCATGTTTTCGCTTTCCGTAACGATTTCGCAAACAGTCTACGCTGGCCGCGGACATGAAAAAACCCGCCGGTTAAGGCGGGTTTTCTTCCAGGACTGCAAGCGGGCTTACAGACCGTAGGGGTGACGCATCACGATGGTTTCTTCGCGATCCGGACCGGTGGAGATGATGTCCACCGGAGCGCCGCACACTTCGGCGATGCGGGTCAGATAGGCCTGGGCATTGGCAGGCAGATCCTCCCAGCGCTTGGCGCCGAAAGTGCTTTCAGTCCAGCCCGGCATGGTTTCGTACACCGGCACGCACTTGCTGACCGCGTCGGAACCGAAGGGCAGGATGTCCACTTTCTCGCCGTCCAGGGTATAGCCCACGCACAGCTTGATTTCTTCCAGACCATCCATCACGTCCAGCTTGGTCACGCACAGGCCGGACACGCCGTTGATCTGAATGGAGCGCTTGAGCGCGGCGGCGTCAAACCAACCACAGCGGCGCGGACGGCCGGTCACCGAGCCGAACTCGTTGCCGCGCTTGGCCAGGAACATGCCGATTTCGTTTTCCTGCTCGGTCGGGAACGGGCCGGAACCCACGCGAGTGGTGTAACCCTTGACGATGCCCAGCACGTAGTTAAGCATCTGCGGCGCCACGCCGGCGCCCGGAGCGGCCGCGCCGGCCACGCAGTTGGACGAAGTCACGTACGGATAAGTACCGTGGTCGATGTCCAGCAAAGTGCCTTGCGCGCCCTCGAACAGCAGCGGAATTTCCGCCTGGTTCATGTCGTACAGAGTGCGGGACACATCGGCCACCATCGGCTTGATGCGCTCGGCCAGTTTCAGGGTGTCGGCCAGGATCACGTCAAAGCTTACCGGCTCAGCCTGGAACAGCTTGGTCAGCATGAAGTTGTAGTACTCGACGTTTTCCTTCAGCTTCTCGGCAAAGCGGGCAGTGTCGAACAGATCGATCACCTTCAGCGCGCGACGCGCTACCTTGTCTTCGTAGCAAGGGCCGATGCCGCGACCGGTGGTACCGATCTTGCCGGCGCCCTTGGCCGCTTCGCGCGCCTGGTCCAGAGCAACGTGGTAAGGCAGGATCAGCGGGCAGCCTTCGGAAATCTTCAGGCGAGCGGCAACGTTCACGCCCGCGGCTTCCAGCTCGTCGATCTCTTTGAGCAAGGCCTCCGGGGACAGCACCACACCATTGCCGATGAAGCACTCGACATCATCGCGCAGAATGCCGGACGGGATCAGACGCAGCACGGTTTTCTTGCCGCCGACCACCAGAGTGTGACCCGCGTTGTGGCCGCCCTGGAAGCGAACCACCGCACGCGCGTGGTCGGTCAGCCAGTCAACGATCTTGCCCTTGCCTTCATCACCCCACTGGGTACCGATCACGACAACGTTCTTGGACATTGGAAAAAACCTCTTCTTCAGTCAGATTCAAAAATCAGTTAAATGAAACCACTTGCCAACCCGAGCCATCCGGAGTCAGCTCGCGATCGCAATTCAGCGCCTGGGCCGACTCGCCCAGGTAATCAATCACCACCATTTCGCCGGCGGCGCGCAAGCGCACCACCTCGGCCCGCGCCTGCGGCCAGTGCTTGGCGGCCAGGCGAATGCCCCTGACCGAGCCTTGCTCCGGCAGGATGCGGATCAGATCGCGCAAATCCAGGCTGAAACCGGTGGCCGGACGAGCGCGGCCGAAACGCCGGCCGACATTGTCGTAACGGCCGCCTCGCGCCAATTCCTCGGCCCAGCCTTCGGCGTAGGCCGCGAACAGCAGGCCATTGTGATACTGGGTGCCACGCAGCTCGGTCAGATCAAAGCTCAGGGCCACGCGACCCTCCAGCGCCTTGGCCACCGCGGACAACTGCATCAGGCCCAGCTCCACTTCCGGCAGCGATGGCAGGCAGGAGCGCGCGCGCTCCAGGCCAGCTATCGGGCCATATAATTCAGGCAGCGCCAGGAAAGCGCTGCGATACGGCTCGGCGACATCGCGCACCAACTCGCGGATGCTGGCCACGTCCTTGCTCTGCAACTTGGCGAACAAGGCGCGGCTAGTCTCGCTGGACAGGCCCGCCGCGGCGGAAAGCCCGCGATAAATGGCCATATGACCGATATCCAGTCGTACCCCACTCACCCCGGCGCGCTCCAGCGTCGCCAGCATCAATTCTATGACTTCCAGATCCGCCTCGATGCCGGCATAACCGTAAAGCTCCGCCCCCACCTGCATAGGCTCGCGGGAACCGGTGGCGCCATCCGGACGGGTGTGCACCACGCTGCCGGCATAGCACAGCCGGGTCACTCCGGTACGCTCGCCCAGCAGATGCGCGTCGATGCGCGACACCTGCGGCGTGATGTCGGCGCGCAGGCCCATCTGCCGGCCGGACAGATAATCGTCCAACTTGAAGGTTTTCAACCCCAAGGAGGCATCCTCCTCGCTCACCAGCGAGTCGATGTATTCGACCATAGGCGGCAGCACCAGCTCGTAACCCGCCACGCGAAAGCCTTCCAGCATCGCCGCCTTGGCGGACTCCACCTGGCGCGCGGTGGCGGGCAGGATATCCGCGATATACTCCGGTAACAGCCAATTGCGCATGATTCTTTTCAACAGAATAAAAGGCGGGAAGCATCCCGCCTTGTTATCAGCAAACTGGCCAGGTCGCCCCGGCCAGTGTTCCATTACTCGATTGTCCTGCGCGGCTTCCGCCGCCGCTTACTTGCTCTTGCCTGCTCCGGACTGCGGGTTCTTGAAGTACTTGAAGAACTCGCTGCTCGGCTCCAGCACCAGCACGTCGCTCTTGTTCTTGAACGACTCCTTGTAGGCATCCATGCTGCGCCAGAACGCATAGAAGTCCGGGTTCTTGCCATAGGCCTCGGCGTAAATCGCCGCCGCCTTGGCATCGCCCTTGCCCTTCAGGTCCTGGGCCTGGCGATACGCTTCAGCCAGGATCACTTCGCGCTGCTTGTCCGCTTCGGCGCGGATGCGTTCCGCGTCGGCGGCGCCTTCGCTGCGCAACTGGCTGGCGACGGTGCGACGCTCGGACTGCATGCGATCAAAGACCGAACTGCTTATTTTATCCGGAAAATCGACTCGTTTTAAGCGTACGTCGAGAATTTCTACCCCTATTTTACGCGCATCCGCGTCCGCGCGCTTGCGAACCGTGTCCATGACCTGGTCGCGCTTACCGGAAATGACGTCGGCAACCATCTTTTGGCCGAATTCAGCGCGCAAACCGTCGTTGATGGTTTGTTTCAATCGCGCCACAGCGGCGGCCTCGGAACCCACGCTCTTGTAGAACTGCTCAACGTCCACCACGCGCCACTTGACGAAGCTGTCCACTAGCACGTTCTTCTTCTCGCGGGTATTGAACAGTTCCGGCGCTTCCGCGTCTATGGTCTGTACCCGGCGATCGAAATAACGCACGTTCTGCAGCAGCGGCACCTTGAACTGTATGCCCGGCTCCTTGATGATGCGCACCACTTCGCCAAACTGGAAAACCAGCGCGTACTGGCGCTGATCCACGGTGAACAGCGACAGGCTGGCAACAAATAGCACACCGGCTATGGCTACAACAGTCGGAATCAGTCTATCCATTGCTTATCGCTCCGCCCCAAAAAAATCACGTCCGCGAGTTACGTCCCGCCCTCCTTTTCCGGCACCGGCCGGTGCAGCCGGCGCCGCCTGTTCCGCGGCTTGCGGCGCGGCACTGGCGGCGGGTGCTGCTGCAGACGCACCCGGGTTGCTCTGCTGAATCAACTTGTCCAGCGGCAGGTACAGCAGGTTGTTACCGCCCTTCTGATCCACCACCACCTTGGTGGTGCTGCTCATGATTTGCTGCATCATGTCCAGGTAGAGGCGGTCACGCATGACCTTGGGCGCTTTGTTGTATTCGGACAACACTTGTTTGAAACGCGACGCATCGCCTTCGGCGCGGGAGACGACTTTCTGCTCATAGGCTTCTGCTTCCTGCTGCAGGCGCGCGGCCAGGCCTTGCGCCTTGGGCAAGACCTCATTGGCGTAGGCCAGGCCTTCGTTGCGCAGCTTGTCCTTGTCCTGACCGGCCTTCACCGCGTCGTCGAACGCCGCCAGCACTTGCTCGGGCGGCTGCACCGCATTGATGTTGACCTTGGCGATACGTATGCCCAGCGAATAACGATCCAGCACCTCCTGGATCAGCTTCTGGGTTTCCACCGCGATCTGAGCACGGCCTTCGTTCAGCACGAAATCGACCTTGTTGCGGCCCACCACTTCGCGGATCGCGGTTTCGGTCGCCTGCTTGACGATGTCCTTGGCGTCGCGCTCGCGCGCGGCGTTGTTGAACAGGAAGGCGCGCGCATCCTTGATGTCGTATTGCACCGACAGCTGCACATCGATGATGTTCTGATCGGAGGTCAGCATCAGCGACTCCTCCGCCACCCGCGTTTGGGCGGTGTTGCGGTAGCCCACTTCCACGCTGCGCACTTCGGTCAGGTTGACGATCTCGACCTTTTCAAACGGGAACGGCGCGTGCCATTGCAGGCCCGGCTCGGTCACCCGGTTGAAGCTGCCCAGGCGCAATACCACGCCCTGCTCGCGCGCGTCCACCACGTAGAAGCCGCTGGCCAGCCACAAGGCCGCCAGCACGCCGACCACGGCGACGATACCGCCCTTGAATGGCGGCTTGGCGTTGGCCGAGCCGGATCCGCCGGCGCCGCCATTGCCCTTGGCGCCTAGCAGTCGCGACAGCTTCTGGTTGAGGTTGCGGAATACTTCGTCGAGGTCCGGCGGCCCTTCATTGCCTCGGCGGCCCCGGTTAGGGTCATTCTGCGACATGCTCGTAATAGTCTTTATGGTTGTTTTGGGAAGGTTGCACGCATTCGGCAACCGCGGTTCGCAAGAGTTCCAGGCCGGCGCCGGTCAAAGCCGAAACCCGCACCGAAATCGGACGGCCAGCCGCATCGCGCTCAATTTCCGGCTCCATCGCGCGCAGATCGCACTTATTCCAGACCAGCAGCTGCGGAATGCCGTCGGCGCCGATCTCGGCCAGCACCTTGTTGACCTCCTCGATCTGCACATCGCGCATATCGCTGGAGCAATCCACCACGTGCAGCAGCAAGTCCGCCTGCACCGTTTCCTCGAGGGTGGCGCGGAAGGCCGCCACCAGGGTATGCGGCAAATCGCGGATGAAGCCCACGGTATCAGAAATGACGATGGAGGTCTGGTGATTCAGGAACAGTTTGCGGCTGGTGGTGTCCAGCGTGGCGAACAATTGGTCCGCCGCATAGATGCGCGCCTTGGTCAGCGCATTGAACAAGGTGGACTTGCCGGCATTGGTGTAACCGACAATGGACACCGAGGCGATGCCGGCGCGGCCGCGCCCCTTGCGCTGGGTATGGCGCTGCTTCTGCACTTGCGCCAATCGCTCTTTCAACGCCTTGACGCGGATGCCGAGCAGGCGGCGGTCGGTTTCAAGCTGGGTTTCGCCGGGACCGCGCAGGCCGATACCGCCCTTCTGTCGCTCCAGGTGAGTCCAGCCGCGTACCAGACGGGTGGACATATGCGATAGCTGCGCCAGTTCGACTTGCAGCTTGCCTTCGTGGCTGCGCGCGCGCTGCGCGAAAATATCCAGGATCAGGCTGTTGCGGTCTATGACGCGGCATTGCAGCGCACGCTCCAGATTGCGCTCCTGACCCGGCGCCAACGCATGGTTGAATATCACTACATTGGCATCAGTGGCGCGCACCAGCAGGCCGACTTCCTCGACCTTGCCCTTGCCGGCGAACAAGGCCGCATCCGGTCGCTGGCGCTTGCCCTGCACGATGCCCATCACTTCAACGCCGGCGCTCTTGACCAGCTCGGCGCACTCGGCAATGTTTTCCTGGTAGTCGGCATCTCCAAAATCCAGGCAGACCAGCACCGCCTGGTCGCCTAAGTCGGGACGATCAAACACTATTTGAAAACCATAGTTGGGGCGCAAAAGACAAAAGGCCGACAAGCCGCGCCAACTTGGCGCGGCCGATCGGCCCGGTCACAAACACAGCAACGCTTTAGGCGTCTTGCTGCTCCTGTTTTTGCACCGGGTGTTCATGGGGAAGATTGACCGGACGGGCAGGCACGACGGTGGAAATGGCGTGTTTGTACACCATCTGGGTCACCGTATTTTTCAGCAACACCACGTACTGGTCAAAGGATTCTACCTGACCCTGAAGTTTGATACCGTTGACCAGGTAGATGGACACCGGCACATGTTCCTTACGCAGGATGTTCAGGAACGGGTCTTGTAACATTTGCCCTTTAGAGCTCATTCGTTATTCTCCGAATCGTTGATTGTTGTATTAACTGAACCTTACAGCCCGGTTGTCTGCTTATTATTAGCAGAAAACATCCCGGCGTACTATTTTTTACTGCTGCTGCCCTTGCCGCTCTTGCCGTAACGCACTTCTTTTTCGCGTCCGCGCATCTTGGACATCGGCTTGGGCTTGGCGCGGGACTTCTCCTTGCCGTCGTCGTTGTCGAACGGATTGTCCGAAGACTTGTACTGCACGCGCAGCGGCGTGCCCTGCAGCTTGAACACTTTCCGGAAAGTATGTTCCAGATAGCGGGTATAACTGTTCGGCACCGCGTCCAAGGCATTGCCGTGCACCACGATGATGGGCGGATTCTGCCCACCTTGGTGCGCGTAGCGCATCTTGGGGCGGATCAGCCCGGAGCGCGGCGGTTGCTGACGTTCCAGCGCCACTTGCAGCACCCGGGTCAGCTTGGGCGTCGCCAGCTTGGCCATCGCAGCCCGATAAGCCTCGTCGATGGACTTGAACAAGTCTGCCACGCCGCGGCCTTCAATGGCGGAGATGTAATGGAACTTTGCAAAGTCGAGGAAGTTCAGCTTGCGCGCGATCTCGCGGCGCACTGTTTCCTTCTGCTCGCCATCCAGGTTGTCCCATTTGTTCACCGCCACCACCAGAGCCCGACCCGCTTCCAGCGCGAAACCGGCGATGGTGGCGTCCTGCTCGGAAATATCCAATTGGGCGTCCAGCACCAGCACCGCCACATTGGCGTCTTCGATCGCCTTCATGGTCTTGATCACCGAGAACTTTTCCAGCATCTCGCTGACCTTGGCCCGGCGACGCACGCCCGCGGTATCAATGATGGTGTAAGTATGGCCATCTCGCTCAAAATCAATATATATGCTGTCGCGAGTGGTGCCGGCCTGGTCGAAGGCGATCACGCGCTCTTCGCCCAGGATGGCATTGACCAGGGTGGACTTGCCGACATTGGGACGGCCGATCACCGCGAACTTGGGATGGCGCGAGGCTTCTTCTTCCACTTCATCCGGAAAGTCGGCCAGCACCAGTTCCATCAATTCGCGCACGCCATCGCCATGAGCGGCGGAGATCACCAGCGGCTCGCCCAGCGCCAGTTCATGGAACTCGGCGCCGGCGATCGCGTGACGCATGCCTTCCGCCTTGTTGACGGCGAGGAAGACCGGCCGCTGCAGCTGTCGCAGGCGATTGGCGATGATTTTGTCTTGCGGGGTCAGGCCATTGCGGCCATCCACCAAGAACACCACGGCGTCGGCTTCATCCACGGCCTGCAGAGTCTGCTTGGCCATTTCGAACAGAATGCCTTCGTCCACCACCGGCTCGAAGCCGCCGGTATCCACCACCAGGTACGGTTTTTCGCCGACGCGGCCTTGGCCATAATGGCGGTCGCGCGTCAGGCCCGGCTGGTCGGCGACCAGGGCGTCACGGCTGCGGGTCAGCCGGTTGAATAAGGTCGACTTGCCCACATTGGGGCGGCCGACCAGAGCTACGGTAGGTTTCATGAATACTGCTTTTTTATCCCAAAGTCAGCAGCGCCAGGCGGCCGTCCTTGCCTTGCATCAAGGCGGACGAACCCAGCGATACCGGTTGATTGGCCAGGCCGGACCCGACCTTGACTCGGCCCACGATGCTGCCGCTCTCATTGGATAGCAGATGGGCGTAACCTTCGCCATCTCCAACCAGCACGAAGCGGCCCAACAGCGCGGGTCCGGTGACGTCCCGATATTTCAGGTCGTCGGTTTTCCAGAGATTGCGGCCGGTGCCGCGATCAAACGCCCACACCGAACCATCTTCCGCGGTCACGTAGACATTGCGGCCATCCACGGCCAGGCCGCGGCTGGAAGAGATCTCACGCGCCCACAGCAGATTGCCGGAACGCGCCTCGAAGCAGGCCACGCGCCCCTGGTAGGCGACGGCGCACACCTGGCCGCCGTCGAACACCGGCCGCGAGGTCACATCGGTCATGCGCTCCAACTCGGTGGCGCCGCGCGGATTGGCCACCGCGCCCTGCCACAGCGGATTGCCGGTTTGCGGATTGATGATGTCGAGACGGCCGCCGGCCTGCCCCACCATCACCGCTTCCTTGCCCACCGCCTGCATCGAGCCATTATTGCGCACGGTCAGCTGTGGCAGCACATTGCCGCTGGACCACAGTTGCTTGCCGCCTTCGGCCAGGGAGAAGCCGGTCAGCCGCGCGTCGTTAGTACGCACCAGCACCATGTCGCCGGCCACTTGCGGAGCTTCCAACATCAAACTGGTCAGCGGCTGCTGCCACAATACCTTGCCGCTGGCACGCTCCACGGCCAGCAGCTTGGCGTCCTGGGTACCCACCAGCACCGTGTCGCCGGCCACGGCCACGCCGGCGCTCAACTTGCGCTTGAGATCCACATCGGCGCTGACGCGACCGCTGAGCGCGTCTATGCTGCGCACGCGGCCGTCGGCGTCGGCGCTCACCACCAGGCCGTTGGCGTAGACCGGCAGGAAACCTGCGGCCGGCGCGGCCTGACCCGCGGTCCATTTGACCTCCAGCCCCTGCAAGGGCTTGATCGTGACCAGCGGCGTGGGCTTGAACTGGCTATTGCTCTCAAACCAGCTGGCGCAGCCGGCCAGCAAGGAAGTGGACAGCACAGCGGTAAGCAACAATTGGCGGCGCATGCGATCAGCCTCCCAGCGCGTCGAGTTTGGTCTGGATGAACTGGCGGTTCGGAGAGTCGCCCACCAGTTTGGCCAAAGCGGATTTATAAGCGTCGCGCGCGGCGGCGGCATCGCCCTTGGCGACCAGCACATCGCCCTTCAAATCCAGGAACAGCGCGTCGAAACCAGCCGGATGCTCCTTGTTCAGTTCGGCGATCGCCGCGTCGTAGGTTTTCTGATCCAGCAGCAGCGAGGCCAGACGCAGGCGGGCGATGGCGCTCACCGATACATCCTTGCTATTGGCCAGCACCCATTCCAGCTGGCTCTTGGCCAGCGCGAGGTCGCTCTTGTCGAAAGCGGCCTTGGCCAGGATCAGCGAACCACGGGTGGCGTACGCAGTGGAACCGAAGTCGTTCTGCAGCAGAGTGACCGCCGACTTCAGCTTGGCGATATCCTTGGCCGTCACCGCCGCATCCACGTTCTCGTAAGCGGCGGCGGCTTTTTGCGCCTGGTCTTCCTGGTAATAGCGATAGCCTTTGAAACCCAGGTAGGCGATCGCCGACGCGGCCAGCACGCCGGCAATCAGCTTGCCCCACTGCTGCCAGAAGGCCTTGATCGAATCAATCTGTTCTTGTTCCTGCAAGTCGAACGCCATTGCGCCCCTCTCCCTTAAGCTTTCAGCGAGGTCAACACGGCGGCAACCGCATCCGCCGCCACGGTTTGTTGCTCGATCTCGGCGCGCAGCGCCTTGATCACCGCCTGACCAGTTTTGATTTCATTCTCGCCGACGATGACGGCGAACTGCGCGCCGCAGCCATCGGCTTTTTTCATTTGCGACTTGAAACTGCCCTCGCCCAAGTGCTGCACCACGGATAGACCAGCGGCGCGCAGGCTTTGCGCCAGCTTCATCGCATACAAGGCCGCGCCTTCGCCCTGGTTCACCAGGTAGACATCGACACTGCGCTGCGCCGGCAGCAGTTGCTTGTCCTGCAGCAACAGCACCACGCGCTCCAAGCCCATGCCAAAACCGATGCCGGCAGCGGACTTGCCGCCCAGTTGCTCGATCAGACCATCGTAACGACCGCCGGCGCAAACGGTGCCTTGCGCGCCCAGCTCATTGGTCACCCATTCGAACACCGACTGATTGTAGTAGTCGAGCCCGCGCACCAGCCGCGGGTTCTCGACGAAGTCGACGCCCAGTTCGCGGATCATCGCCTTCCAACCTTCGTAATGCGCGCGCGACGCTTCGCCCAGGTAGTCGGACAGCTTGGGCGCGCCATCGGCCATCTGTTGCAGCGCCGGGTTCTTGGTGTCCAGCACCCGCAGCGGGTTGCTGTACATGCGGCGCTTACCGTCTTCGTCCAGGATGTCCACATGCTGCTCAAGATAGGCGATCAGCGCCTGGCGATGAGCTGCGCGTTCTTCCTGATTGCCCAGCGAGTTGATTTCCAGACGCACATACTGGGACAGGCCCAGACGACGCCACAAGTCCGCGGTCATCGCGATGATTTCGGCGTCGATGTCCGGACCGGCGAAACCCAGCGCTTCCACGCCCATTTGATGGAACTGACGATAGCGACCCTTCTGCGGACGCTCATGGCGGAACATCGGCCCCATATACCATAGTTTCTGGGTGGCATTGTACAGAAGGTTGTGCTCGACCACCGCGCGCAGGGTGCCGGCGGTGCCTTCGGGGCGCAAGGTCAGGCTGTCGCCGTTCAGGCTGTCGATGAAGGTGTACATCTCCTTCTCCACCACATCGGTGACTTCGCCGATGGCGCGGACGAAGAGCGGGGTGGTTTCGACAATGGGAGTGCGGATGTTCTGGTAGCCGTAGTCGGCCAGCAGCTCGCGCAGCTTGCCTTCAAAGAACTCCCACTGATAGGACTCGGCCGGCAGCACGTCATTCATGCCTTTGACCGCTTGATATTTTTGTGCCATTGCTTGTTTTCTTGTATATCGCTTGAATCAGTGCCCGGTCATTGCGCCAAACGCGCTCAAACGCCTACCGGACGAATCGGGATAGTACGGCTGCCGCCCTCGCGACGCTTGACGCCGCCTTCGCCGTAGCGGCTTTCCACATAGCGATCAACCAGGGCCGTGAACTCGGCGGCGATGTTGTCGCCCTTGAGGGTAACATCCTTTTGGCCGTCGACGTAAACCGGCGCCACCGGCACTTCGCCGGTGCCGGGCAGCGAGATGCCGATATCGGCCAGCTTGCTTTCCCCCGGGCCGTTGACCACGCAGCCCATCACCGCCACCTTCATGTCCTCCACGCCCGGATATTGCAAACGCCACACTGGCATCTGCGTGCGCAGATGGTTCTGGATCTGATCCGCCAGTTCCTGAAAGAAGGTGCTGGTGGTACGGCCGCAGCCCGGACAAGCGGTCACCAGCGGGGTAAAGCTGCGCAGGCCCATGGTTTGCAGCAGTTCCTGCGCCACCACCACTTCCTTGGTGCGCGCCTCGCCCGGCTGCGGCGTCAGCGAGATGCGGATGGTGTCGCCTATGCCTTGCTGCAGCAAGATCGCCAGCGCGGCGCTGGACGCGACGATGCCTTTCGAGCCCATGCCGGCCTCAGTCAGGCCCAGGTGTAGCGGGAAATTGCAGCGGCTGCCCAGGTCGCGGTATACGGTAATCAGATCCTGCACATTGCTGACCTTGCAGGACAGCAGGATCTGCTCGGCCGGCAGGCCCAACTCCATCGCCTTGTCGGCCGATTCCAGCGCGGAAACGATCAAGGCCTCGCGCATCAGTTGCTCCAGGGGCAAGGGCTGAGCGACGCGATTGTTGGCGTCCATCATCCGCGCCAGCAAGGCCTGGTCCAGGCTGCCCCAGTTAACGCCGATGCGCACCGGTTTGCCGTATTCGATGGCGGTGCGGATCATGAAGGCGAATTTGTCGTCGCCCTTGGCGCCCTTGCCGACATTGCCCGGATTGATCCGGTACTTGGCCAGCGCGCGCGCGCAATCCGGATACTCTCTCAGCAGGCGATCGCCATTGAAATGGAAATCGCCGACCAAGGGAACCGCACAGCCGGCGTCGTCCAGGCGCTGACGGATTTCCGCCACCTTGGCCGCCGCCTCCGGCGAATTGACGGTAATGCGCACCAGCTCCGAACCGGCCTCGGCCAGTTCCATCACCTGCCGCACCGTGGCCGCCACGTCGGCGGTATCGGTATTGGTCATCGACTGCACCACCACCGGCGCGTCCGAACCTACAATGACATGCCCCACCCTAGCCTGCAGAGTGGGGCGTCGCGCGATGTTCACGCTATCCATTCGCTACCTTGAATTACTTGAGTTCCAGCTTTGCCGTGGTGCCGCGGATCTTGTCCGAGAGGTCCACCGCTTGGCCATTGAAATTCACCACCACTTGCGCGGCATTGCCGATCACCAGCTTGAACGGTGGCGTGCCGACCGCTTCCTGGGTGCTGCCCGGCTGCAGCGTCTGGAACACCAGCTTTTTGCCGGTGGCATCCACTACCGACACCCAGGCCTCGGCGTCCTTGACCGTCAGCACCAGCTTGCCGCTGGCCGCCGCCGCGGCGCTGGCCTGTGGCTTGGCCGCCGGCGCCGACTGGACGGGCGCGCTGGCCGCGTTGACGATTTTCACCGCCTGCGGTGCTGAGGCCGGAACCGCTACTGGCGCGACTACCGGCGTGGACGCCGGCGCGTCGATCGCCAACATCGGTGCGGAGGACTCACCGGATGGCGCGGAGGCCAGTTCGCTAGCCAACGGGACAGAGGACTCGCCTCCAGCTTGTCGGCTGTCGCTTTCGTGATTGCTGGCCAGCCAGGCCACGCCGCCACCCAAAGCCGCCAGCACCAGCAAGGCGATGATCCATTTCCCAGACGATCCGCCACCACCCGAAGACTCCAGCGTTTCCGTCGGTTGCGGCTGACTATCGTGACCACCATCACGCACCAGGTTGGCGACGTCGTTGACCGCGGAAGGAAATTGCCTATCCAGCGCGTGCATCAACGGCTCGGGGTCGATCTGCAGAAAGCGGGCATAGTTGCGCACGAAGCCGCGCACAAAGGTTGCGCCCGGCAAAATCGCAAAATCGTCGCGTTCAATCGCCTCCAATTGCCGCATCGACAATTTCAAGCGATCCGCGACCTCCCCCAAACCCATGCCAGCCGCTTCGCGAGCGGCTTTCAGCCGAGCGCCGACGCGCGCGTCCGCCGGCTGTCCCTGTTGTTCGAATTGTTGCTCCATCCTCAGCTTCCACTCAACAGCAGTTGTGTTTCTTTGGAATCCGGATAGCGGTTCTTGAGCGCGGCGGAACTTTCACTTTCCAAAACCCTGTTGCCGCTGGCACGCCCAATCTGCACCCCAAGCCATAAGTCGTCGGCTTGCAGCGCAGCTCCCTTGCCCATCCGTTCGAAATAGAAAGCAGCCAATTTGGCATTACCCAGCCCAAGATGCAACTGTGCTAATTCCCGCAACGCCGGCGCGAAATTGGGCGCGGCGCGCAGTGCCGCCAGCAAATAATCATTGGCTTGTTCCTTATTGCCCATCTTGGCGCTGCAGTGCCCCAAATTCAAATAAGCGGTTTGCGGCGAATCATACAGCGGGTTGGCCAGCGCTTTCTGAAAATAGGACAAGGAATCTTGGGGCCGGTTTCGATCACACAGGAACAAACCGTAATTATTATTGGCCTCGGGACTGCTGGGATCCAGTTGCAGGGCCTTGAGGTAATTGGCCTCCGCCGGCCCATCCTCGCGCAACAGGGTCAGCACATAGGCCCGCGACACATAGGCGGGCACATAGGCCGCATCCGCGGCCACGGCCTGATCCGCCGTTTCGAGCGCCACTTTGTAATTGCCGATCTTGGCGTATTCGACGGCCAGCTGGCTGCGTATCGTCGCCAGTTCGCGCGAGGTGCCGGGATCGGCGGCAAATGCGGTTGAACTTGCAGCCATCCATAAGCAGGCCATCAACCCCATTTGCCGTATCGTCATTGCTTGTTGTCCTCTACGATCTGCATCCACTTGGCCTGACGGCGGGTCTTGTCCATCACCTGGCCGGCCAACTGGCCACAGGCGGCGTCGATGTCGTCGCCACGGGTTTTCCGCACCGTCACCACATAACCGCGTTCCTGCAAGATTTCGCGGAACGCGCGAATCGCGTTATTGCTGGAGCGCTCGTAACCGGAGTTCGGAAACGGATTGAACGGTATCAGATTGAACTTGCACGGCACGTCCCGCACCAGCTCCAGCAGTTGGCGAGCATGTTCCGGCCTATCGTTGACACCGTCAAGCATCACATACTCGAAAGTGATGAAGTCGCGCGGCGCTTTTTCCAGATAACGCTGGCATGCGGCCATCAGTTGCGCCAGCGGGTATTTCTTGTTGATCGGCACGATCACGTCGCGGATGGCGTCGTTGGGCGCGTGCAGGGACACCGCCAGCGCCACCGGGCACTCTTCGCGCAAGCGGTCCATCTGCGGCACCAGGCCGGAAGTGGACAACGTCACCCGCCGGCGCGACAGGCCATAGCCATGGTCGTCCAGCATGATCTGCATCGCGCTGACCACATTGTCGAAGTTGGCCAGCGGCTCGCCCATGCCCATCATCACCACATTGGACACCACGCGCTCGTTCTTGGGCGTGACGCCCATCGCCTTGTTGGCCCACCATAGCTGGCCGATGATTTCGGCGGTGGACAGGTTGCGGTTGAAACCCTGGCGGCCGGTGGAGCAAAACGTGCACTCCAGCGCACAGCCAACCTGGGATGACACGCACAAGGTGCCGCGTTCATCCTCGGGGATGAATACGGTTTCGACGCCATTGCCGGTACCGACGTCGAGCAGCCACTTGCGGGTGCCATCACTGGACGCCTGCCCGGTCATCAGCGAGGGAACCTTCACTTCCGCGCGTTCGTGCAACTTGGCGCGCAGGCTCTTGGCCAGGTCGGTCATCGCGTCGAAATCGTCTTCCGCCATCTGGTGCATCCAGCGCATCACTTGCTTGGCGCGAAACGGCTTCTCGCCCATTTCGGCGAAGTGCCGGGTGAGTTGATCCAGATTGAAGTCGAGCAGGTTGGTTTTCATGCATTCCTCGGGAAAAGCAGAGGCGGCGTGGACGACCGCCTCGCGCAGCAGCCCGCCGCTAGCGGCGGGCTGCGCAACAACTGAGTACTATTTGAGATTAGCGGGCGCTGATCTCGGATGCAGCAAAGAAATAAGCCACTTCGATCGCGGCGTTTTCCACGCTGTCGGAACCATGCACGGCGTTAGCGTCGATGGAGTCGGCGAAATCGGCGCGGATGGTGCCGGCTTCAGCTTTCTTCGGATCGGTCGCGCCCATCAGTTCACGGTTCTTCAGCACGGCGTTTTCGCCTTCCAGCGCCTGAATCATCACCGGGCCGGATACCATGAAGTCAACCAGGTCCTTGAAGAACGGACGCTCTTTGTGCACGGCGTAGAAGCCTTCGGCTTCGGCGCGCGACAGTTGCTTCATCTTGGCGGCCACGATTTTCAGGCCGGCGGATTCGAAACGATCGTAGATTTTGCCGATGACGTTTTTACCAACGGCGTCCGGCTTAACGATGGACAAGGTGCGTTCAATTGCCATATAAATTCTCCCAAACATCAAGACAAGTGGCTAAACTTGAGTATTATGCAGCCACTCGGGTTACCCAATTTTGACGAACCCGACATTTTAGCAGTGTTTTCAACCATGTGCTGCACATTTCTCTAGCCCCACGGACCATGCGCGAACAAGATCAACAAAACCCCGACAAAGCCGACGCCGACACCGATCTCAACGGCAAGCTGAAAAAGCGCCTGCTGATCGCCGGCGGCCTGGGCTTGCTTGGCGCGGCGTATCAGCCGCATGCCTGGTACCAGCCCTTGGCGATGGTGTTGCTGTGCGCGGCGATGTGGCCGGCGGCGCGGCGATTGAATCGGTAGGGAGTTGAATATCCTGTCTGCTTCATGGCATTGTGTTAAAAATATCAAACAGAAATGGAGGGTAGAGCGATGAAGCAGGCCAGCGATATCATTGTGTTCCAGCGCCACGATGTGGCGGTGGAATCTTTTGTGGCGGCCGAGGATCGCCGCGTCGCCGGCGAATGCCGGCAAACTGTGGCCAACCACTATTCCGATCCCAGCGGTCAGTTCCACGCCGGCATCTGGAGCGGCGGGCTGGGCTGCTGGAAAGTGCGTTATAGCGAGCATGAGTTCTGCACGCTGCTGCAGGGCCGGGTGCGCGTCAGCGACGAGGCCGGGAACAGCGTGGAGTTGACGCAGGGCGATCACTTCGTGATCCCCGCTGGCTTCGTCGGCACCTGGCAGGTGCTGGAGCCGGCGTGCAAGACTTACGCGGTGTTCGAAGCGAGCCGCGCCGAATGAGCCGCAACAAACAACAGCCCCGCAATGCGGGGCTGTTTTTCGTGGCGCAGTGCTGGTTTAAAAGGTGAAACCGGCGCCGATATACATGCCGTCCGCCAGGCGGCGGTTGCGGTCGCTATTCTTGCGCTCGATATCGAAATAACGGTAGCCGGCTTCCACGGTGAACGGGCCGATAGGGTTCCAGCGCACGCCGGCGGCGAGGTCGCTGACATTCTTGACGCTGCCGCTGGCCATGCTGTCGCCGCCGTAATAGGCCTGGCCGTAGAGGCTGACCTTGGGCGCCAGCTGGATATTGGCGCGGCCGCCGAGCAGGGCGGCGGTGCCGGAGCCGCTGCTGGGGTTGAGCCCCATCAGCTTGCCGCCGGCGGCCAGGGTCACCGGGCCCAGCGGAAACGCAAACTCCAGGCCGGCGCCGCCGGCATTGCCGTTGTGGTCGCTGTTCAGGTAATCGATGGACAGGCCCAGGCCGGCGCCTTGCGGAGTGCGGCTGAACTGCTGGAAATCCTTGCCGGCGATGAAGTTGTAATCGGCGGCGTGGGCGGTGGCGGTCAGCGCGAGCAGCGCTGCGGCGCTGAAGGACAGGATTTTCATAGGGTCACTTCTCTTGGGTGAGTTCGACAATAAGGGAAGTGACCGCTATTTAAATAACAAGTTCTGCGCGCACGCAAATATTCGCAGGTGAATTATTCACTGGCCAGCAGATTTTCCAGCTCCAGCAGCCGGGTCTTGAGGGCGGCCACTTCCGCTTCCAGCGCGGCGACGCGGCCGGCAATGCCCACCTCGATCACCCCGCAACCATTGTCGACGGCACTGGGCAACAGCTGCGGCTCGCCGCTGAGCAAATGGGCCCAGCGCGCTTCGCGCTCGCCGGGCTGGCGTTCCAGTTTCAGCACCAGCGGCGGATATTTGTCGGCCAGCGCATTGAGCGCGGTTTCCACTTCCTCCACGCCGCTGAAGCCGTAGATGCGGCCGGAGCGGGTGCGGATTTCCGCCGCGGTCTGCGGCCCGCGCAGCATCAATAGCGCCAGCGCCGCCAGCCGCGCGCCTTCTATATTCCATTCATAATTGAGCCTGTGCTCGTACTTGGCCACCCGGCTGCCGGCCGGCAGCCGCTCGGCCACCAGTTTCCTGGCGATCAGGCTGTCCAGCGCCGCGCTGAGGTCGGCTTCGGACAACTGCATCACCGGTTCGCGGCTGGTCAGTTGATTGCAGGCCGAGGCCAGACCGTTCAGGGTCATCGGATAGGCGTCCGGGGTCAGCGCCTGTTTTTCCACCAGGGCGCCCAGCGCGCGCACTTCGCGCGCTTCCAGTTGATGTGTATCCATCATGTCTCCGCTAGAGGCTGCCGGCGCCTGGAGCGACGGCGGGCCGGATTGGCATGTAGCGATTCTAGCGCGGTTGGCGCCATGACCGCACGGTGAGATCATGGCCACGGCTTGACAGCGGGCGGAGCGCTTGCCAGTCTGTGCGGTTTTTGGCTTTGCGTGGGAGGGAGCGATGACGCGAGTGGATGTATTGCTGGTGGAACTGGGGCTGGCGGTGTCGCGCACGGCGGCGCAGAATCTGATCGCCGCCGGACGGGTCCGTTGCGATGGCGCGCCGGTGAGCAAGCCCAGCCAGAAGTGCGCGCCGGACAGCCGTTTCGACATCACCGCCGACCCGGCCGACCGCTTCGTGTCGCGCGGTGGCTTGAAGATGCTGGGCGCGCTGGAGGTTTCCGGTTTCAACCCGCGCGGCGCGCTGGCGCTGGATGTGGGCCAGTCCACCGGTGGTTTCAGCGATTGCTTGTTGCAGCAGGGCGCGCAGCGGGTGGTGGGCGTGGATGTCGGCCACGATCAATTGCATGCGCGGCTGCGCGCCGATGAGCGGATACGCTATTTCGAAGGGGTGAACGCCAGGGCGCTGGACCATGCCGCCTTGCTGGCGGCCAACGACGGCCTGCCCTTCGATCTGATGGTGTGCGATGTGTCCTTCATCTCGCTGACCCTGGTACTGCCATCGGCCTTGCCGCTGATTCGTCCGGGCGGGCATTTGCTCAGCCTAGTGAAGCCGCAGTTCGAAGTGGGCCGCGAGGGCTTGGCCAAGGGCGGCATCGTGCGTGACGAGAGCTTGTACCCGCGGGTGCAGGACAAGATCCGCCAGGCGGTGGGGGAACAGGGCTTCGAAGTGCTGAAGTGGTTTGACAGCCCGATCACCGGCGGCGACGGCAACCGCGAATTTTTCGTCTACGCGCTCAAGCGCTGATACCTGCCGGCGCGGGGCGATGTCGGATGACAAGGGCATCGCCAAACCCGCGCGCGGCGTCTATCATTCGACTTGGCCGAATTCGCTCTGCTCGCTGCGCAACACCATCACCGGACAGTTGGCGCGGCGCAGCAGGTTCTGGGCGAAGCTGCCCAACAGCAGATGCGCGATGCCGCTGCGGCCATGGGTGCCGAGCACGATCAAGCCGGCCTGGTGGCTGTCAGCGTAGCGCACCAGCAGTTCCGCCATATCGGTGCCGCCGTCCCAGCTTTCCGCCATGTGGATCTGCACTTGGGCGACGCCGGCTTCGACCGCTTGCTTGCGCGCCTGCTCCAGCACACGGTTGCCGTCGCGGAAGGCTTGGTCGTGCAGCTCATGGGTGCCGAGCAGGCCGACGCCTTCCACCGCCAGGTCGCGCAGGCTGGCGATATGGAACAGGGTCAGGCTGGCTTTGCAGAACTTGGCGACGCGGATGGCTTCTTGTAGCGCCTTGTCGGAATTGCTGCTGCCGTCCAGCGCGGCGATGATGTGTTGGTACATGTCCTTATGTCCTTTGTGGCAGTGAGACGATGGGGCTTGGCGCCGCTAACAAAACCTCAGGCAAGGCGCTCCGACGCAGGCGGCACTTGAGTGCGGCAAGTCGGCGCAACGCAGCATCAGGGCTTGGTTAGCCGCTCTTATTGGGACAGCATATCGCGGCCGGCGATATAGGCCAAGTTTGCCTGGTTGGGGTTTGACTTGAAGCAAGCCGCGCCGCCGCTTGGCGCGCGGCCGTTGACGATGGGGCGGGACGGCGTTTTACAATTCGATTATCTGATTAAAGGTTTGATGGGAATGGCGGTATTTTTATTGATCATCGGCGGCTGTCTGCTGGCTTTGCTGGCCTGGGTGCTGTATTCGCGCCGCGGACCGCGTCCGGAAAAACGCGCGCGCGCCGAGGACAAGGTGTATGCGCTGAATACCCAGATTCGTAGCGTGGAGCCGCCCGAGCATACCACCGGGGTGGCGTTCGGCGTCTTGCTGAAAGCCGCGCGCGGCGACCGCGCCGCGGTGGAGAAGTGGATCGTGGCCGAGCAATACCGCGGCAGCGTGCCGGTCAGCCGCGAAGAAGCGATAGAGTTGCTGGCGCGGCGGCTGCTGCTGAGCCGCAACTGAGGCGCTTGGCGCGAGACAATCAAACAGGCCCGCATCAGCGGGCCTGTTTGCATTGGTCAACGGGTTTTCAGGCCAGCAGGCCCAGGTATTGACGCTCCCACGGCGTAATCTGGCTATGGTAGTGAGTCAGCTCCACCTCCTTCACCGCCAGATAGGCGGCGCTGAATTCGGCACCGAACAACTGCTTGGCGGCTTCGCCGGCGGCCATCGCCTCGCAGGCGGCGTCCAGCGTGCTGGGCAGGCTGGCGCGCTCGCTCTTGAACACATTGCCGCAGGCGGGCTCGCTGGGCCGCAGCCGGCCTTCCATGCCGAGCAGGCCGGCGCCCAGGCTGGCGGCCAGCGACAGATAGGGATTGGCGTCGCAGCCGGGCAGCCGGTTTTCCACGCGGCGCCCTTCCGGACCGGACACCGGCACCCGCAGGCCCACCGAACGGTTATCCAGACCCCAGCTCAGATTGACCGGCGCGGCCATGCCCTTGACGAAGCGGCGGTAGGAATTGGGGCTGGGGCAGAATAGCGGCATCAGTTCCGGCAGATAGCGCTGCAGGCCGGCGATGAAGCCGTGAAACTCCTCGGACGCCTCGCCGTCGGCGCGGCTGAACACATTGTCGCCGTGCTGATCCACCACGCTCTGGTGCAAATGCATCGAACTGCCCGGCTGGCCTGGCAGCGGTTTGGCCATGCACACCACGCTGAGGCCGTGGCGATTGCCGATCTCCTTCAGCGCGGTCTTGAACAGAAAGGTCTGGTCGGCCAGCGCCAGCGCATCGCCATGCTTGAGGTTGATCTCGAACTGACTGGGACCCATCTCGTGGACAAAGGTATCGGTGGCGATGCCCAGCATTTCGCAGGCGCGGTACAGATCGTCGAAATAGGCTTCCAGATCGTTGAGCGAGGAAAAGCTGAAGGAGTCGAAGCCGGCCTCGCGGCGGCCGCTGCGCAGCGTCGGCGGCTGAAATGGCTGTTGTGGATCGCCGTGGGCGGCGAAGATGTAGAACTCCAGCTCCGGCGCCACCACCGGCGTCCAGCCGCGCGCGGCGTAGCGCGCCAGCACCGCTTTGAGGGCCGAGCGCGGCGCCAGCGGCGCCAGGCTGCCGTCGTGGTCCACGCAATCGCAGATCACGCTGGCGCGCGGAGTGGTGGCCCACGGCACCTGGCGCAGGGTGGCGAAGTCGGGGACCAGGGTCACGTCCGGATCGTGCTCGCCGTAGTAGCGGTAGTCCGGAAATTCGCCAACGCAGCTTTGGATGGGCACCGCGCGCGCGATGCGCAGCGGCTGCCCCTTGATGAAGGCCTTGGCCGGCAGGGTCTTGCCGCGGGCAAAACCGTGCACGTCGGCGAACGCCAGTTCTACGTCACGAACATTCTGCTGGATCAGCCATTCGGCGAGTTCCGCCGGGATGGTGGCCTGGGACATGAGTCTCTCCCGATGCGCTTGCGCATTATTGTTTGCATGTTTGGGTCTGTCTGTCCGTGGCTTTGTTTTATTTTTTGGAGCGTTTGCTCTGCGGTCATTATGCCATCAGGGAGGGGCGGGAGAGCAAGCCCGGCGTTCGAGATGCTCAGCTGCCGTGTGCGCACTCGGTTTTCTCCGCCGCAACGCCTTGTCTCGCCCAAGCTCGCGAGGTCGCAAACAGGTTATTGAGCGGCAAAAAGCCCCGGCGGAGCGGGGCTTTGGGATGCGAGGCGGGAGAACGTTTATAGGCGGAAACGGCCCACGGTCTGCTGCAGGGTGTCGGCCTGCTGGTCGATGGCGCGCACCGCCTGCACCGCGTTGCTGACCGAGTTCTGGGTTTCCTCCACCACGCCGGCCACTTGCTCGACGTTCCCGGCGATATTGGTGCCGGCCTGGCTCTGCTCGCCCATCGCCACCACCACATTGTGCACATGCTCCAGCGCCTGGCTGGCCTGCTTGCTGATGGCGTCCAGCGTCTGGGCCGCCTGCTGCACCTGCTCCACGCCGCCCTCCACCGCCGGGCGGATGTCGTCCATCTGGCTGGACACGCTGCCGGTTTCGCTAACCACGGCCTGCACGATGGTGGAAATCTCATCGGTGGCGGTGGCGGTGCGTTCCGCCAGCTTGCGCACTTCGTCGGCCACCACCGCGAAGCCGCGGCCCATTTCGCCGGCGCGCGCCGCCTCGATCGCCGCGTTCAGTGCCAGCAGATTGGTCTGGTTGGCGATGTCGCGTATGGTTTCGGCGATGCCACTGATATTGCGCGTGCGTTCGGCCAGCTTGCCCACCATATCGCTGGCGTTATGCACCTGGCCGGCGATATTGCGGATGCCGTCGGCCGCCTGCGCGGCCAGCGCCTCGCCCTGGCGCGCCAGCTCCACGGTGTCGCGCGAGCCGGATTCGGTGTCGCGGGCGCTGGCGGTGACGTGATCGATGCTCACCGACAGCTGCTCGATGGCGGCGGCGGCGGAGCTGGTGGAAGAACTGGCGACGCCGGACACGTCATGGACTTTGTCCATATCGCTGGAAAGCTGACGGCTGGCCTGGTTGATGTTGGAGGCGGCCAGGCGGATTTCCTCTATCATCTGGCGCAGCTTCAACTGCATCTCGCGCATCGCCGCCAGCAGGCTGTGCGGCGGGCCCTGCACCGCGATGTCGGTGCCCAGGTCGCCGTCGGCGATGGCCTTGACCACTTGCGCCGCGTAATTGGGGTCGCCGCCCAGCGATTGCATGATGCTGCGCGACACCAGGAAGATCAGCGCCGCCAGCGTGATCATGCCGATGACGGCGATGATCAGCAGCGTGCGCGCCTGGCTCCAGAACAACTGGTCGATGTCGTCGATGAAGATGCCGGTGCCCACCATCCAGCCCCAGGGCTCGAAGCGCACCACGCCGTTGAGCTTGGGAAACTCTTCCTTGCTGCCCTTGCGCGAGGTCTGGATCGTCACCAGGCCGTAATGGTCCTTCTGCAGCGCTTCTTCATACACCGCCACCGTGGTGCGGCCGTCCGGCAGCGTGCTGCCCATGTCCACCTTGCCCACCCTGTCCTTGCTTGGGTGGAACATCACCACGTTCTGCGGATTGCGGCCGAAGAAATAGATATCGTCCACCTTGAGCGCATTGAGAGCGGCGATGGCCTGTTTCTGGGCCTCCGCGCGCGGCAGCCCTTTTTCCTCCAGTTTCTGGAAGTGGCTCATGGTGCCTTCGGCCATGCGTAGCAGGTGGGTGATTTGCTCGCGCTTTTCCTGGCCCAGGGTGGCGCGGGTGGACAGCAGCGCCACGGTCGCGATGCTGAGCAAGGCCAGCAGGCTGGCCGCCATGATGATGAACAGTCTGGTATTGACCCGCATGATGTTCGCTTTTCGAAGGTGGATGTGTAATTTTGGGCTATAGGCCCTGCTTTTGCCGGCGGCAAATACAGGACCGGCATTATCGCCTGTTCTAGTATGGTTTTATGACATTACAAGCAACAAGATCAAGGGTTTGGTATTAATTGGTATTAATACGAAATAAAGCGCGCCGCCAGCGGGGGGCTGGCGGCGCGCTTGCGAGGGTTTGGGCTTAAACCTGTTTATGATCAGCCGCGTGTCGGCGATACGGCGTTGAAAGCACCTTCAGAATGCTCAGTACCATTTGTACACTCCGCTTCTTCAGCTGTTTTCGCCTTGTCTCGCCTTGGCTCGCGAGAGCGTAAACACGTTCTTAGTCGTGGGCCTGCAGGCGGCCGCTGGCGATGGCGGCCTTGAATACCTGGTAATCCGCTTCCACCTGGTCGGCGTAGGCCAGCGCGTAGCTGGCGATGGCTTGGTCCAGCTTGTCGCTGTCGCCGACATAGCCGGCCAGTTTGGCGGCTTGGCCGCCGGATTTGGAGTGCGCGCGCGCCAGCGCCCAGGCGCAGGCCTGGCCGTAAGCGGTCAGCGCCTCCGGCGCGGTGAAGGCCTCCAGCGACGGTGCCGCTTTCATGTCGCGCAACTGGCGCACATAGAAATGGCGGCCGGCGGGGCCGGTGGTCCAACCCAGGAACAAATCGCTGGCCGCCTGCATCAGGCGCTGGCCGAACACCACACGCTTGCCCTGATGGCCGTGCACGCAGGCCTGGGTGTAGGGCTCCAGCACCGAGGGCCGTGCTTCTTTCAATTGCAGGAACAGCGGCTGGTCGAAATTGTCTTGCAACAGCATCACCAGACAGCGGGTGCCCACGCTGCCCACGCCCACCACCTTGAACGCGCAATCCACCAACCGGAAGCGCTCCAGCAACTGGCGGCGGTCTTCTTTCAAGGTGGTGATGTAGTTGTCCAGCATCGGCTTGACCAGCGCCTCGGCATCGCTGGTGGACAGCCAGCTGTCGTCGTTGTCCAGCAGCGTGTTCTTGTCGTGCAGATGGAAGATCACCGGCGGGTTGTCGCGCAGCCGCAGCGTGCCGTCTTCCAGCTCAGTCATCTTGGGCAGCAGTTTTTCCTGGGTCTGATGCCTGGCCTTGTCCGACAGCTTGAGCATTTGCTGGCGAATGGCGTCGGTGGGCGCGCGTTCCAGCAATTGCTCGAAGCCCACCTTGGTGTACCACAGCTCCAGCTGTCCCATGCGCGCGTACTCGTTGACACGGCGGCGGTAGACCTCGCTGGCGCGGCACACCATGTCCCGGGCCTGGCTTTCGCTGAAGCCCTGGCCGCGCGCGGCCAGCACCAGGCTGACGGCCAGCCGCTTCAAATCCCATTCCCACGGGCCGTGGTGGGTTTCGTCGAAGTCGTTGATGTCGAAGATCAGCTGCCGCTCCGGCGAGGCGAAGAAGCCGTAGTTCATCAGATGGGCGTCGCCGCAGATCTGCAAGTTCAGGCCGCTGCTGGGATTGGCGGCCAGATCGGCGGCTTGGATCATCGCGAAGCCGCGGAAGAAAGTAAACGGCGACACCTGCATCCGGCTATAGCGCAGCGGAATCAGGCCGGGCACGCGGCCTTGCGAGGTCTGCTCCACCATGGCGACCACGTCGCGTGGCGCGCTGAGACGGTTTTCCGCTTGCAGGGTGCGGGAGCAGGCCTGGCGCAGCGCCTTGCCGGCGGCGTAGTGCAGTTCATACTTGGGGTGGTAATTGGCCATGCGGACTCCTGGCGACTGAGGTTTTTTGTCCAGTTTAACCGCTGCGGCGGATTTGTCATGGAACTCGTGCTTATCCACAGAGTTGTCCCCTGTTCATCCACATTGCACACAAGCAGGGCAGGGCCATTTAAGTTATGCACAGGGTGCTTCGGAGGCTAGTCCTTGGCGCGACAGGCGGTTTTTCGCTATTCACGCCATTTATCCACAGATTTGTGCACAGACTGTCCACAACATCCACAAGCACTGGCCTGGCCGCCAGCGCTATCCACAGCGCGGGGGCTTAGAACCTGTTTACGATCTGCTGCGCGTCGGCGATACGGCGTTGAACACGTCTTCGAAATGCTCATGTACCGCTTGTACATTCCGCTTTCTCAGCCATTTTCGCCTTGTCTCGCCTTAGCTCGCGAGATCGTAAACAGGTTCTTAGCCGGATTGGGCGCAGCTATTGACCAATTTGCGCCAAGCCTTGCTATAGCTGAGGCCATGGGTGTTCACCGTCAGTTTGCTGGCGTCGCCATCCGGTTTGATCTTGATTTCCAGGCCGTCCTTATTGGTGGCGGGGTTGGTCAGACGCACGACTTCGCCACCGTTGGCGCCACGCTCGCGCTCGATGTATTCGCTGGGAATGCGCAGTTTGCGCATGCTGTCCTCCAGGCAGCGCGCCACCGCTGGCGGCTCGGCCTTGGATTTCAGCGTGGCGACGGGGTCGTTCAGACTGGCGAGGGCCGGCATCACGGCGCAGCTCAGTGCGACGCCCAGCGTGGCTTGGAGTAATAGGGATTTGCAGTGTTCGATCAGATTGGGCATGGCTTTCTTGCGGGAAGGACTACGGTATCAAGCTTGGAAACGCAGTGCCGCGCGCAAGTTCTAGTCAGGCCAGTTGCAGGTGTTAAGGAGTTTGAGACAGAGGCTCAGCCGTGCAGCGCCACGGATTCGCCGACGATGGCGAGCAGCAGCCAGATTTGCCAATAACTGCTGCGCGCCAGCGAGTCGGCGCCGCGCAGTTCCAGGCTGCGCTGGATGCGCAGCTGGCTTTGCCAGCGCAGCAGGCCGCGCGAGGCGCGAATCTCCAGCAGCAGCAGCGGCGCCAGGGTCAGCAGTTTGAGCATGAACAGCGGTTGTTGCAGGCGGGCGGGATTCAGCGCCAGCAGGCCGAGGCCGCTGACGGTCCACAGCGCCAGCGCCAGCAGCCACCAGCGATGGCTGCGGAACAATTGCGGGGTCTGGTTGGGGAACTGCTGCTGGCGCAGCAGGCCGGCGCGGCTCCAGAGCGCGGCCAGGCCGGCGCCCAGCGCCAGTAGATGCAAGCTTGCCAGCAGCCAATGCCAAAACATGGTTTGCCTCCCGCCCCCAAGAGATGCCCTACACGGTAAACAGGGGCGCAGCGGCTGGCAAGCTTATTCGGTCGGCCGCTTGAGCGCGCGCGGGCTCAGCCGCCGAAGCGCTGGCCAGGCTGGGCGCGGCGCAGGAAATCCAGCATTGCCGGCACCTGCTCCGCGCCTTCCGCCGGCGACCAGGCCGCCTGGTTCTGCGGCTGCAAGGGCAGGTAGGGGCCGTGCTTGACTTCGAATACCACGCTGCCCGGCAGCAAGGACACCACCGAGTGCCAGGTATTGGCCGGCATTTCGAACACCTTGGCGCCGTCTTCGCCCAGGCGGTGGCGGCTTTGCACCACGCCGGCCTCGTCGAACACGATCACCTCGAAGGCGCCGCTGAGGGCGATCAGCATCTCCCAGCTGTGGTCGTGGCGATGCGGGCGGACATAGGTGTCCGGCTCCATGGCGATGGCCAGGCGCTGGATCGGGTCTTCCAATTGCTGGTGGAAGTTATGGTTGGCGCGCAAGCGCGGCGCACAGGCGGCTTTGGCCGACAATTCGGCCAGGTCTTGTTGCTTCAGGGTCAGCATCGGGGTTGCCATGAGAAAGATGTGATAGCGCGGATTATCAATGAAAACGCCGCCGGCAGCGAGGCCGGCGGCGTAGCGAAAGCCGGTCAAGCAAGCGGCCTTCGATGCAGCGGGATCAGGAGCGGATCTGGCCGTCGCCCAGCACGATCCACTTCTGGCTGGTCAGGCCGGTCAGGCCCACCGGGCCGCGCGCGTGGATCTTGTCGGTGGAAATGCCGATTTCCGCGCCCAGGCCGTATTCGAAACCATCGGCGAAGCGGGTGGAGGCGTTGACCATCACGCTGGCGGAATCCACCTCGCGCAGGAAGCGGCGGGTGCGGCCGTAGTCCTCGGACACGATGGCGTCGGTGTGATGGCTGCCCCAGTGATTGATGTGCTCGATGGCGTCGTCCAGGTCCTTGACCACCTTGACGGCCAGGATGGGCGCCAGGTATTCGCTGGCCCAGTCCTCATCGCTGGCCGGCCATACCTTGTCGCCCAGGATGGCGCGGGTGCGCTCGCAGCCGCGCAGCTCCACGCCTTTTTCCCAATAAGCCTCGGCCAGGCGCGGCAGGATGAATTCCGCGAAGGCGGTGTGCACCAGCAGGGTTTCCATGGTGTTGCACGTGCCGTAGCGGTGGGTCTTGGCGTTCAAGGCGATGTCGAAAGCCTTGTCCGGGCTGGCGGTGTCGTCGATGTAGACATGGCAGTTGCCGTCCAGATGCTTGATCACTGGCACCCGCGCCTCGGCGCTGATGCGGGCGATCAGGCCCTTGCCGCCGCGCGGCACGATCACGTCCACGTATTGCGGCATGGTGATCAGCTCGCCCACCGCGGCGCGGTCGGTGGTGGCCAGCACCTGCACCGCCTCCGGCGGCAGGCCGGCTTCGCGCAAGCCCTCGTGCACGCAGGCGGCGATGGCCTGATTGCTGTGGAAGGCCTCGGAGCCGCCGCGCAGCAGCGCGGCGTTGCCGGATTTCAGGCACAGGCCGGCGGCGTCGGCGGTGACGTTGGGCCGCGCCTCGTAAATGATGCCCACCACGCCCAGCGGCACCCGCATCTTGCCCAGCTGAATGCCGGACGGGCGATAGGCCATTTCGCTGACCTCGCCCACCGGGTCCGGCAGCGCGGCGATCTGGCGCAGGCCTTCGGCCATGCCGGCGATGGTTTTTTCGTTCAGCGCCAGCCGGTCCAGCAGCGCCGGCTCCAGGCCGGCCTTGCGCGCCGCTTCCATGTCCTGGGCGTTGGCGGCCAGCAGCTGCGCCTGCTCGCGCAGGATGGCGTCCGCCATCGCCAGCAGCGCGCGGTTCTTCTGCGCGGTATCGGCGCGGGCCAGCTCGCGGCTGGCCTTGCGGGCGGCCTTGCCCGCCTGTTGCATATAGTCTTTGACGTTCATCGTGGAAACTTCCAAGAGCCAGAATAGAGAGTTGACTCTGAGAGTAAACCAAAGCGGGAAGGGGAGCCAGCATGGAGCGCATGGCGCCGGGGAGCGCGCGGATGCGCGGGGAATAAGGCGGTTTTATTAGATGATTGAGGGATAAGGGTATTTCACAATATTATTTATGGATATAACAGTCCTTGGGTATAGTCGGGAACATCGCCGATCATCCATTAAGAAAAGGTCTGTCCATGAAGCTCCGTCTCGCCCTGGCCGCCCTGCTGCTGGCCGCGTCCGGCTCCGCGCTGGCCGACGCCACCCTGCTCAATGTGTCCTATGACGTGATGCGCGACTTCTACAAGGACTACAACCCGGCCTTCCAGAAAGCCTATAAGGCCAAGACCGGCGAAACCGTTACCCTGCAACAGTCGCACGGCGGCTCCAGCAAGCAGGCGCTGGCGGTGGCCAACGGCCTGGCCGCCGACGTGATCACCATGAACCAGGCCACCGATATCGACCTGCTGGCGAGCAAGGGCCTGGTGCCGGCCAACTGGGCCAGCCGCCTGCCCAACCACGCGGTGCCGTTCACCTCCACCATCGTGTTCCTGGTGCGCAAGGGCAATCCGCAGCAAGTGCGCGACTGGAGCGACCTGGCCAAGCCGGGCCTGAAAGTGGTGATCCCCAATCCCAAGACTTCCGGCAACGGCCGCTACAGCTATCTGGCGGCCTGGGGCTATGCGTTGAAACAGCCGGGCGGCAACGAAGCCAAGGCCCGCGAGCTGGTGGGCAAGATCTTCAAGAACGTGCCGGTGCTGGACGGTGGCGGCCGCGCCGCCACCACCACCTTCATGCAGCGCCAGATCGGCGACGTGCTGGTGACCTTCGAGAACGAGGCGGAAATGATCGCCCGCGAATTCGGCCGCGGCGGCTTCGAAGTGGTTTACCCCAGCGTGTCCGTACTGGCCGAGAACCCGGTGTCGGTGGTGGACAAGGTGGTGGACCGCAAGGGCAGCCGCAAGCAGGCGGAAGCCTATCTGCAATACCTGTGGAGCCCGGAAGGCCAGAAGCTGGCCGCCGACAACTACCTGCGTCCGCAAGATCCGGCGGTGGCCAAGCAGTTCGCCGCCCGCTTCCCGGCGGTGAAAACCTTCACCGTGGCCAGCGTGTTCGGCTCCTGGGCCGCGGTCAATCAGAAGCACTTCGCCGACGGCGGCAGCTTCGACCAGATCTTCAGCAAGAAATGAGCGCGTGATGGCGGCCAGCGGCTTCAATCTGATCAATAAGCGCCACTCGGTGCTGCCCGGCTTCGGCCTGTCCTTCGGCATCACCTTGTTCTGGCTGGGCCTGATCGTGCTGCTGCCCTTCGCCGCGCTGCTGTGGTCGGCGCATGGCATGGGCTGGGCGGCCTTCGTCGACGCGGTGGCCCATGAGCGCGTGGCCGCCGCCATCCGCCTGTCCTTCGTTTCCGCCGGCATCGCCGCGCTGATCAATCTGCTGTTCGGTTTCCTGGTGGCCTGGGTGCTGGTGCGCTACCGTTTTCCCGGCAAGCGGCTGATAGACGCGCTGGTGGACCTGCCGTTCGCGCTGCCCACCGCGGTGGCCGGCATCGCGCTGACCACGCTGTACGCGCCCAACGGCTGGATAGGCCAATACCTGGAGCCGCTGGGCCTGAAAGTGTCGTTCACCCCGCTGGGCATCATCGTGGCGCTGACCTTCATCGGCCTGCCCTTCGTGGTGCGCACGGTGCAGCCGGTGCTGGAAGACCTGGAGCGCGAGCTGGAAGAAGCCGCCACCTGCCTGGGCGCCGGGCGCTGGGACATTTTCCGGCGCGTGATCTTCCCGGCGGCGCTGCCGGCCTTGATCACCGGCGGCGCGATGGCTTTCGCCCGCGCCACCGGCGAATACGGCTCGGTGATCTTCATCGCCGGCAATATCCCGATGGTGTCGGAGATCGCCCCGCTGATCATCGCCGCCAAGCTGGACCAGTTCGACCAGAACGGCGCGGTGGCGGTGGCGCTGGTGATGCTGGCCATCTCCTTCCTGTTCCTGTTCGCCATCAACCTCATCCAATGGTGGGCCGCGCGCCGCCACGGCGCGGGTAAATGACATGCAAAGCCTGACCACTGAATCGCGCACGGTGCGCTATCTGCTGACCGGCCTGGCACTGGCCTTCCTGTTCCTGTTCCTGCTGGTGCCGCTGCTGGCGGTGTTCTGGGAAGCCTTCCGCAAGGGCTGGGACCTGTACCTGGCCGCGCTGGTGGAGCCGGACGCATGGGCGGCGATCAAGCTGACGCTGACCGCCGCCGTCATCGCCGTGCCGCTGAACCTGGTGTTCGGCGTGGCGGCGGCCTGGGCCATCGCCCGTTTCGAATTCCGCGGCAAGAGCTTCCTGACCACGCTGATCGATCTGCCGTTCGCGGTGTCGCCGGTGGTGGCGGGCCTGATGTACGTGCTCTTGTTCGGCGTCAACACCGCGCTGGGCGGCTGGTTGCAGCAGCACGGCCTGCAAGTGATCTTCGCTGTGCCTGGGATCGTGCTGGCCACCGTCTTCGTCACCTTCCCCTTCGTGGCCCGCGAACTGATCCCGCTGATGCAGGCCCAAGGCGCGGACGAGGAGCAGGCGGCGCTGGTCTTGGGCGCCTCCGGCTGGCAGACCTTCTGGCGCGTGACCCTGCCCAATGTCAAATGGGGCCTGCTCTACGGCGTGATCCTGACCAATGCCCGCGCGATGGGGGAATTCGGCGCGGTCAGCGTGGTGTCCGGCCATATCCGTGGCCAAACCAATACCATTCCGCTGCATGTGGAAATCCTGTACAACGAGTACAACTTCGTCGGCGCCTTCGCCTGCGCTTCGCTATTGGCCTTCCTCGCTCTGGTCACCCTGGGCGTCAAGAGCCTGGTGGAGTGGCGGATGGCGCGACAGAGCGACGCCGCCGCGGAACGCAGCGCGGCCGCTCGCCTGGCCGCCGCCGGCCGCGCCATAGCCAAGGACCAGCCCGCATGAGCATAGAAATCCGCAATATCCGCAAACAGTTCGGCGACTTCGTCGCGCTGGACAATGTCAGCCTCAACGTGGAAGCCGGCGAACTGCTGGCGCTGCTGGGGCCGTCCGGCTGCGGCAAGACCACCTTGCTGCGCATCATCGCCGGCCTGGAACGGCCGGACGCCGGGCAAGTGCTGTTTTCCGGCGCCGACGCCACTCACACCCACGTGGCCGAGCGCGAAGTGGGTTTCGTGTTCCAGCATTACGCGCTGTTCCGTCACATGACGGTGTTCGACAACGTGGCCTTCGGCCTCAGCGTCAAGCCGCGCAAGAGCCGGCCCGGCAAGGACGAGATCCGCGACAAAGTGATGCAGCTGCTGAAAATGGTGCAGCTGGACTGGCTGGCGGACGCCTATCCCGGCCAGCTGTCCGGCGGCCAGCGTCAGCGCATCGCGCTGGCGCGCTCGCTGGCGGTGGAGCCCAAGGTGCTGTTGCTGGACGAACCCTTCGGCGCGCTGGACGCCAAGGTGCGCAAGGACCTGCGCCGCTGGCTGCGCGATCTGCACAACGACATGCACATCACCAGCGTGTTCGTCACCCATGATCAGGAAGAAGCGCTGGAAGTGTCGGACCGGGTGGTGGTGATGGACCACGGCCACATCGAGCAAGTGGGCCGTCCGGACGATATCTACGAAAACCCGGCCACCCCCTTCGTCACCCAGTTCCTGGGCGATGTGAACCTGTTCCACGGCCGCATCGAGCGCGGCCAGTTGCAGATCGGCGGCTACGCCCATGCGCTGGAAGGGCTGAGCCTGGCCAGCGGCGACGAGGCGGTGGCCTATGTGCGCCCGCATGATCTGGACCTGTCGCGTCAGGCCGACGGCGCGCTGGCGCAGGGCACGGTGGAGCATATCCACGCGGTGGGGCCCATTGTGCGGGTGGAGCTGGTGCAGGCTGATGGCCGCAGCATAGAGGCGGCGGTGAGCAAGGAGCGTTACCGCGAGTTGGCGGTAGTGCCTGGCGACAGCCTGTATGTGACGCCGAAGAAGCTGTCGGTGTTCGCCAAGCAGGAAGGTCAGGATTACGTGATTTGAGTGTTGCGGCCAGCGTTGGCGCTGAGTCCGTTTCGTTGGAAAGAGAAAAGCACCGTTCGTCCCGATTAAGGGGGAACGGTGTTTTTTTATGGCCTTTGCTAAGAACCTGTTTATGATCTGCTGCGCGTCGGCGATACGGCGTTGAAACCGAGCTCAAAATGCTCATGTACCACGAGTACATTCCGCTTTTTCGCCCGTTTTCGCCTTGTCTCGCCTTAGCTCGCGAGATCGTAAACACGTTCTAAGAACCTGTTTACGATCTGCTGCGCGTCGGCGGGATGGATAGACATGGGCGTTGAAACCGAGCTTAGTGCTCATGTACCACGAGTACATTCCGCTTTTTCGCTCGTTTTCGCCTTGTCTCGCCCTAGCTCGCGAGATCGTAAACAGGTTCTAAGAACCTGTTTAC
>NZ_JAJOHW010000060.1 GCF_021129195.1 Chromobacterium aquaticum
CTTAGAGCCTGTTCAAAGTCTCGCGAGCAAGAGCGAGACAAGGCGTTGCGGCTGAGAAAGCGGAATGTACAAGCGGTACATGAGCATTTCGAAGTTGTTTTCAACGCCGTATCGCCGAAGCGCAGCAGACTTTGAACAGGTTCTTAGGCGGCGGCGCGTCCGCGCCGCCGCGCGCTTCAGTAACCGCGCCGGGCCAGCCAGCTGCTGGCCTCGCTCTTGGCCAGGATGGCCACCAGCCAGTCGCGGAACACCTTGACCTTGGGCAGCTCCGCCAGCTCGTGCGGATACACCAGGTAGTAGCTCCACTCGGTCTCCAGCACGGTGTCGAAAGGCATCACTAGCCGGCCGGAATCCAGATCCTGGGTCACCATGGACACCTGGGCCAGGGTCACACCCATGCCGGCGACGGCGGCGTGCAGCGCGTATTCGGAAGCGTCGAAGGTGACGCCGCTTTCCGGATTCACGCCGTTGACGCCGGCCAGCTTCAGCCAGCGCTTCCAGGTGTCCTGATCGCGCCACGGATGCAGCAGGGTGTGGTGGCGCAAATCGTCCGGGGTGTTCAGCGGGTGCTTGCCATTGAGCAGGGCCGGGGAACAGACCGGGATCAGTTTTTCGCGGCAAATGCATTCGGTGCGCAGATCCGGCGCCACTTCGGCGCGCGCCATGCCCACCACCGCCAGATCGTATTCGGCGCGGTTGAACGGCTTGTCGTGGATCAGCTGGGTCACCAGGTGCAGCGTGTATTCCGGATAACGGGTCTGGAAGTCCGGCAGATTGGGCAGCACCCAGCGCATCGCCGGGGTGGGCGGCATGCGCACGCGCAAATCGCTCTGCCGCAGCCGCAGCGCTTCGCTGGCCTCGTTCAACAATTGGAAGGCCTCGCGCGCCGGCTTGATCAGCGCCTCGCCCTCGGCGGTCAGCGACAGGCCGCGCGCCTGCCGGGTGAACAGGGTGGCGCCGTAGTATTCCTCCAAAGTCTGCACATGGCGGCTGACCGCCCCCTGGGTCAGACTCAGCGCGGCGGCGGCGCGGGTGAAGGATAAATGCTCGGCGGCAACGACAAATACGCGTAATGCATTCAGCGGTGGCAGCTTCATCTTACATGCCTTTTTATCATGGTTATCATGAAATTAACTGCTTTGTCATGCCGAGCGCAACATCGTATGCTTGGCATGCTGGCCGCGGCGCGGCCGCCAACGGGCGGATTCCGGCAGCCATGCATCAATGGCATGGCATTTGTCGCCTGCCACCGGATTGCATGGCGGGTCCGCTTGGCCGCGCGTCCCGATTCCTGACGCGGCGCCTTGCACACGGGCCTAGCCTGTCGGCGTGCTCGGCGGCGTCTTCCCCAAGCCCGGCGTTTTATCCGCACTGGAATAGTAACGGATTATAAATATTACAGAATGACATCCGCTTGCAATGGGGAATTTCCACCACTTATCGCGCGGCTGCTGAATGCGGCGGCGCCAGATTGACTGCCAATCCACGTTGGGCATTGCCGGGTTCAGACAGGGCCCGGCCTTTTTTTTGCCCACGCGCGGCGAGCAGGCAAGAAAAAAGGCCACTATCGAGTGGCCCAAAGTTCGGAGAATAAGCCCGCGCGGCGATCAAGCCGCCAAGCGGGCGCGGGCGGAAATCCGCCCGTTCTTGAGTCTGCGAGTGTAGCGCGTTGCGCCGGCAGCGGCAACGCAATAATCCTGGCTAGTACCGTAGGCTGTCACTCGCCCAATTCCGCCAGCAGTTCCGCCTGCTGTTCGGCGATCAAGGCATCGGTCAGCTCGCTCAGATCGCCGTCCATCACGTAGTCCAGCTTGTACAAGGTCAGGTTGATGCGATGGTCGGTGATGCGGCCTTGCGGATAGTTATAGGTACGGATGCGCTCGGAACGGTCGCCGGAGCCAATCAGGCTCTTGCGCTCGGCCGCCTCCTTTTGCTGCTGCTCGCGGCGCTGGATGTCCATGATGCGCGCCGCCAGCACTTGCATCGCGCTGGCCTTGTTGGCGTGCTGGGAACGGCCGTCCTGACACTCCGCCACAATCCCCGTCGGAATATGGGTGATGCGCACCGCGGAATCGGTCTTGTTGATATGCTGACCGCCGGCGCCGCTGGCCCTGAAGGTGTCGATGCGCAGATCCGCCGGGTTCAACACCACGTCGGCCAGTTCGTCGGCCTCGGCCATCACCGCCACGGTGCAGGCCGAAGTGTGGATGCGGCCCTGGGTCTCGGTGGCCGGCACCCGCTGCACGCGGTGGCCGCCGGATTCGAACTTGAGCCGGGAATAAGCGCCAAAGCCGATCAGGCGCACGATGACCTCTTTATAACCGCCCAGATCGGATTCGCTGGCGGAGACGATCTCCACCTGCCAGCGGTTGCGCTCGGCGTAGCGGGTGTACATGCGCAACAGGTCGCCGGCGAACAGCGCCGCCTCGTCGCCGCCGGTGCCGGCGCGGACTTCCAGGAAGATGTTCTTTTCGTCGTTGGGATCCTTGGGCAGCAGTTGCTTCTGCAGCTCCAGGTCCAGCGCCGTCAGCTTGTCCTTGCCCTCGGCGATTTCCGCCTGGGCGAATTCCTTCATTTCCGGGTCCGACAGCATCTCTTCCGCCGCGGCGATGTCGCTCTCGCACTGGCGGTAGCTGTGGTAGGTTTCCACCACCGGGGAGAGTTCGGCATGCTCGCGGGTGAGCTTGCGGAACGCATCCATATCTCGGGTGGCCGCCTCGCTGGCCAAGAGGTGGGTCACCTCTTCCAGACGGTCGGCCAGTTGCGCCAGTTTGGCCGCAATCGACGCTTTCATTACGACTCCGGGTGTAAACGATAAAGACGCGCGACGGCTTCCACCTGCGCGTCATGCTCCGCGCCGCGCCCGGACGACAAGGCCCGGGTGGGCGGGTGCATCAATTTATTGGTCAGTTGCACCGACAGGGTTTCCAGTACCCGCTCCGGCGCTTCGCCGCGCGCCAGCTGCTTGAGCGCGGCGTCCAGCGCCACGCGCCGCAGCCGGTCGGCGTCGTCGCGCAGCGCGCGGATCAGCGGCACGGTTTCGCGCTTTTTCAGCCAGTCGCTGAACTCGCAAACCCGGGCCTGGATGATGGTTTCGGCTTCCGCCGCCGCGCTCTGGCGCGCTTCCTTGCCCACTTCCACCACGCTGGCGATGTCGTCGACGCTGTACAGGAACACGTCGGCCAGCTTGCCCACTTCCACTTCGATGTCGCGCGGCACCGCCAGGTCCAGCATGAAGATGGGACGGTGGCGGCGCGCCTTGATCGCGCGCTCCACCATGCCCTTGCCGATGATGGGCAACTGGCTGGCGGTTGAGGTGACCAATACATCGTAGCGCGGCAGGATGTCCGGCAGCTCGGAGAGGGTGACGGCATTGCCGCCAAACTGCTCCGCCAGCCGTTGGCCGCGCTCCAGCGTGCGGTTGGCCACGGTGATACAGGAAGGATTGCGCGCGGCGAAATGGGTGGCCACCAGCTCTATCATTTCACCGGCGCCGACGAACAGGATGTTCAGTTCGCCTATGGTGGGGAAGATCTGCTCGGCCAGCTTGACCGCCGCCGCCGACATCGACACCGAACTGGCGCCGACCGCGGTGTTGGAGCGCACTTCCTTGGCCACGGCGAAGGTGCGCTGGAACAGGCCGTTGAGCAGGGTGCCCATGGTGCCGGCGTGCTCGGCGCTGCGCACCGCGTCCTTCAACTGGCCCAGGATCTGAGTCTCGCCCAGCACCATGGAATCCAGGCCGGAGGCGACGCGGAAAGCGTGGCGCGCGGCATTGGCCTCGTCCAGCTGGTACAGATAGGGCTGCATCTCCGCCAGCGCCAGGCCGTGATACTGCGCCAGCCAGCTGAGCGCCGCCTGCGGATCGCCGCCGGTGCAATAGATCTCGGTGCGGTTACAGGTGGAGACGATGGCCGCCTCGCGCGCCGCATGCGAGCTGACCAGGCTGTCCAGCGCCTTGGGCAACACCTCCGCAGGAAAAGCCAGCTTTTCCCGGATGGAGAGCGGTGCGGTATGGTGGTTCAAACCAAGGGCGAACAGATGCATGGGCGGAAAAGCCGCGGCAGTGAAATGGGGTATTTTAGCCTAACTTGAACCTCAAGTCCTGCGCTCCAGCGCGATAGCGCCGTCGCCGTCGCGTTCGACGGCTATGGCGAGTGCGCAAGGTTTGATCTGCGGCCTTATCCCACCGCGGCAAACTGGCATAAGATGAGCGCCCAAGGAGGATGAAATGTCGCTGAACCTCGCAGACATCCGCAAGGATTTTTCCAAGAAAGAATTGTCGCCGGAGGAGTGCCTGCCGGACCCGCTGGCGCAACTGGAAAGCTGGCTGAACGAAGCCATCGCCGCTCAGGCGCCGGAACCCACGGCGATGAACCTGGCCACCGCCGGGGCGGATGGCCGCCCCACCTCCCGCATCGTGCTGCTCAAGGGCGTGGAAGACGGCCAGCTGCTGTTCTACACCAATTATCTGAGCCGCAAGGGCCACCAGCTGAGCGACAACCCCTATGTGGCGCTGACCTTCTTCTGGCCGGAGCTAGAGCGGCAGATCCGCATCGAAGGCCGCGCCGCCCAGGTGGCGCCGGAAGTGTCCGACGCCTATTTCGCCAGCCGTCCCTACACCAGCCGCGTCGGCGCCTGGGCCAGCGAGCAGAGCAGCGAAATCAGCTCCAAGAGCGTGCTGGTGACGCGCGCGGCGATGTTCGGGGTCAAGCACCCGCTGAACGTGCCGCGGCCGCCGCATTGGGGCGGCTACGCGGTGACGCCGGACCGGTTGGAGTTCTGGCAGGGCCGACCCAGCCGCTTGCACGACCGGGTACAGTATTCCTTGCGGGAAAACGGCGGCTGGGCGATAGCGCGGCTAGCGCCGTGAACCGGTCTCCGGTGAGGGCAACTCATTGAAATCATGAATTTTACGCATAAGCAAAAAACTGCAACCTTCCAAAATTAGACAGTTTGTCCGCTTTTATAGCAATTTGGATGTTGCCGCATCACAACAAGCCGCATCGGGATGATGCGGCTTTTCATTTTCTTGATGTTTCACCCGCGTCCTCCATTGCCGCAAAAATGCGGCATCCCGCTTTGATTTGGCTCATGCCGGCCGCGAGCGGGTCCCAGGCAACTGACCGTTAGGACAGATGCATATCAAGCCGGAAAAAACAATACATCATTCATGCATTTGGCAAGTGGCCGACAGAACAAGCCAAGCCAACGCCCTCTGATTTCAGCCGTTCCTTTTTCCAATCCCCAGAGGGATGTCCCATGTCGGGAATGCATGCAGGACGCGGTGAAGACCTTTCCTGGCAGGTGGCGCCCGCCACACCCGAAACGTTTTCCCGACGTCCGCAACGACGGGCGCAAGCCCGTCCGGCGCCGGCGGTCTTTACGCAAGGCTAGCCGGCTTGACGCGGGCCATTACCGTGTCCCGCTGATCTACATTGGAGAAAACTTCGTGATGAAAACCCAAACTGCGATGGTTCGCGCCCTGGTGCTGTCCGCTCTCGCCCTGGCTTACGGCTCCGCCCAGGCCGCCGAGCGCGTCAACCTGGATGCGTTGACCAAATCCAGCAAACTCGTCGCCGGCACCAGCGCGTTCAGCGCCGCAGGCATCAACCAAGGCGAACTAAAGGCGCAGCGCAGCTCGCAATTCCCCAACGGCAAAGTCATCACCCGCTACCAGCAGTACTATCAGGGCGTGCCGGTATGGGGCGAAGCCGTGGTCGAGGAGAAGCAGTTCGCCAAAGGCTCGGCCTCCGCCGCGGCGAGCAAGCTGTCCGGCTACTATGTGCGCGGCATCGCCTCGGACCTGGCCTCGGTCAAGCCGGCGCTCAGCGCCTCTCAAGTGCTGGCCAACGCCAAGGCGCTGAAGGCCAACGGCTACGAAACCCGCAACGAGAAGACCGAGCTGGTGGTGCGCCTGGACAAGCGCAACACCGCCCAGCTGGTGTACCTGGTGTCCTTCATGGTGGACGGCGGCAAGGAACCCAGCCGCCCGCACTTCATCGTGGACGCCAATAGCGGCCAGGTGCTGAAGCAGTGGGAAGGCCTGAACCACAACGACGCCAACGGCCCCGGCGGCAACGCCAAGACCGGCAAGTATCTGTATGGCACCGACTACGGCCCGCTGGTCGTCACCAGCGATTGCAAGATGGACAGCGGCAATGTCGCCACCGTCAACCTGAACGGCGGCACCAGCGGCACCACCCCGTACAAGTTCGCTTGCCCCACCAACACCTACAAAGCCATCAACGGCGCCTACTCGCCGCTGAACGACGCCCACTACTTCGGCAATGTGGTGTTCAATCTGTACAAGGATTGGTTCAACCTGCGCCCGATCAACCAGAAGCTGCTGATGAAGGTGCACTACAGCCGCAACTATGAAAACGCGTTCTGGGATGGCAGCGCGATGACCTTCGGCGACGGCGCCACCCGCTTCTATCCGCTGGTGTCGCTGGATGTGTCCGCTCATGAAGTCAGCCACGGCTTCACCGAGCAGAACTCCGGCCTGGTCTACAGCGAACAGTCCGGTGGCATCAACGAAGCGTTCTCCGACATGGCCGGCGAAGCCGCCGAGTACTACATGAAGGGCAAGAACGACTTCCTGGTGGGCGCGGAGATCTTCAAGAAAACCGGCGCGCTGCGCTACTTCGCCGATCCGACCAAGGACGGCCGTTCCATCGGTCACGCCAATGACTACACCAGCGGCCTGGACGTGCACTACTCCAGCGGCGTGTACAACAAGGCTTTCTACCTGATCGCCACCAGCCCGGGCTGGAACACCCGCAAGGCCTTTGAAGTGTTCGTGGACGCCAACCGCCTGTACTGGACCGCCAACGCCACTTACAACAGCGCCGCTTGCGGCGTTGAAAAAGCGGCCGAAGCGCGTGGCTACAACAGCGCCGACGTCACCAAGGCCTTTACCGCCGTGGGCGTGGCTTGCGATAGCTGAGTGACCCCCTGAGCGCGCGGCCCTGACGGCCCGCGCTTCCACCGACCCACTCGCCGGCCATGGTCCGCCCATGGCCGGCACCGCTCAGGAATCCCCCTATGTTCGCTCTCAAACCAAGTCTCGTCGCCCTCCTGGCCGCCACCAGCCTGGCCGGCGCCGCTCAGGCCGCGCCGGTATGGATTTCCATCGGCGACAACGCCTATCAACTATTGCAGCAGGTCAGCCCGAAAAGCCGCAGCCAGGAAAGCCGCCAGCTGGCGGTGAGCGCGCTGCCGGCCGGCGTGTCCGCCAAGGGCGTGGCCACCGAGAAAGTCCACTTGGTGCAGGTGGACGACAGCGTGCTGCCGCAACTGTCGGACGCCATCCACCACAGCCTGCGCCATTGCGGCGGCTTCATCGTACACAAGGATCTGCAGGACGCGCGCGGCGCGCTGAAGGCCCCGGTGGCCAGCACCCTGCTGCCCAGCTACCAGATCAACGACCAGGCCACCGTCAACAAGCTGCTGCCGCAGCTGCAGGACAGCAATATCCTCGGCACCATCCAGTCCCTGTCCAACCACCAGAACCGCTTCTACACCACCAGCCACGGCGTCAACGCGTCCAACTGGATCGCCAACCAGTGGCGGCAGCTGGCCGCCGGCCGCAGCGACGTGAGCGTGGAGCAGTTCGCCCACAGCGCCTGGCCGCAGAAATCGGTGATCCTCACCATCAAGGGCAAGGACAACGCCGCCGAAACCCTGGTGCTGGGCGGGCATCTGGACTCCACCGTGGGCAGCGGCACCGGCGAGAACAGCCGCGCGCCGGGCGCCGACGACGACGCTTCCGGCATCGCCAGCCTGACCGAGGTGATCCGCGTGCTGCTGGCCAACAACTACCAGCCGCGCCGCACCATCAAGTTCATGGCCTACGCGGCGGAGGAAGTGGGCTTGCGCGGCTCCTCCGACATCGCCAACCGCTACAAGCAGCAGAAGGTCAACGTGGTGGGCGCCTTGCAGCTGGACATGACCAACTACCAGGGCAGCGAGGACGACATCTTCCTGTTCACCGATTACACCAACTCGGCGCAGAACACCTTCCTCGCCAATCTGGCCGAAACCTATCTGCCCAATCTGACCGTGGGCTACAGCTCGTGCGGCTACGCGTGCTCGGACCACGCCTCCTGGCACAAGAACGGCTACCCGGCGTCCTTCCCGTTCGAGTCCGCCTTCAACCAGTCCAACCCCAACATCCACACCGTGCGCGACACCCTCGCCAGCGCCGGCAACCAGGCGCGCCACGCGCTGAAGTTCTCGCAGCTGGCGCTGGCCTACGCGGTGGAATTGGGCAGCGACGGCCCGGCGGTCAAACGCTGAGCCCAATGCCCGGCCTGATGCGCCCACCCCCTCGCGGGGGTGGGTTTTTCATTGTGGGCCATGCCGCGAGCGCTCAGAACGTGTTTACGATCTCGCGAGCTAAGGCGAAAACGGTTGAAGAAGCGGAATGTACAGGGGGTACATGAGCATTCTGAAAGCGTTTTCAACGCCCTTGTCTAACTATTCCGCCGACGCGCAGCAGATCGTAAACAGGTTCTCAGACGCCAGCCTCGCGCCGCATGTCCACATGCAGAATGCCTCCGTCGTCGTAGGGCTCGGACACCACGCCAAAACCGAAGCTCTCATACAGGGCCTGCGCGTCGGTCTGCGCCGACAACATCATCGCCGCCTGCGGAAAATGCGCGCGGCACTGCGCCACCGCCTGCGCCAGTAGCGCCTTGCCCAGACCTTGGCCGCGCGCCTCCGGCGCCACCACCACCCGGCCTATCGCCGCCGCGTCCGGGTATTTCTCCCCCGGCGCGATCAGGCGCGCATAGGCCAGCAGCCGGCCGCCGTCGTCGTGGCCGGACAGATGCAGACAATGCGGGTCCACCCCGTCGACATCGCCGTAGATGGATTGCTGCTCCACCACGAACACCCGGTCGCGCAGTTGCAGCACCCGGTACAAAGCCAGCGGCGTGAAGCCGTCGAAACGGTGGCAGTGCCACGCTACACGGTTTGCCATAGTAGAATCCCCCCAAACTGGTCCATTGCCTGTTGCCGGCTCTAAGAACCTGTTTACGATCTGAGATCGTAAACAGGTTCCAAGCGCGCGGCGCGTCGTCGCCAAGATTACGTCAAGCCGCCGCCGCCAGCTATAACCGTGAAGACGGCGTTTGCCATGGCGCAAGCGCCGGCCTATGGACGCTAACCGATTTCACATCCTGCCTTGCCCATATGAACGATAACGATCTGTTTGCCGAAAACCTGCCGGACAGCGCCGCCGACCTGACCCCGCCGCCGCCGCCCGCGCCCCCTGCCGACACTGCCGACGGCGAGTGGATTCCGCTGGACCTGTACGCCGAGCGCGCCTATCTGGAATACGCGATGAGCGTGGTCAAGGGCCGCGCGCTGCCGGAAGTGGCCGACGGCCAGAAGCCGGTGCAGCGCCGCATCCTGTACGCGATGCGCGACATGGGCCTGGCCCACGGCGCCAAGCCGGTGAAATCGGCGCGCGTGGTCGGCGAGATCCTGGGTAAGTACCATCCTCACGGCGACAGCTCCGCCTACGAGGCGCTGGTGCGCATGGCGCAGGACTTCACGCTGCGCTATCCGCTGATCGACGGCCAGGGCAACTTCGGCAGCCGCGACGGCGACGGCGCGGCGGCGATGCGTTACACCGAGGCGCGGCTGACGCCGATCGCCGATCTGCTGCTGTCGGAAATCGACATGGGCACCGTGGACTTCGTGCCCAATTACGACGGCGCCTTCGAAGAGCCACGCTTGCTGCCGGCGCGCCTGCCCATGGTGCTGCTCAACGGCGCCTCCGGCATCGCCGTGGGTCTCGCCACCGAGATCCCGCCGCACAATCTGACCGAGGTGGCCCGCGCCTGCGTCGCGCTGCTGGACAATCCGGAACTGGACACCGCGGCGCTGATGCAATACGTGCCCGGCCCGGATTTCCCCGGCGGCGGCCAGATCATCACCCCGGCCGAGGACATCCTCGCCGCCTATGAAAGCGGCCGCGGCAGCGTGCGCGTGCGCGCCAAGTGGGAAGTGGAAAAACTGGCGCGCGGCCAGTGGCGCGTGATCGTGTCCGAACTGCCGCCCGGCTCCAGCGCTCAGAAAGTGCTGGCGGAAATCGAGGAAGCCACCAATCCCAAGGTCAAGACCGGCAAGAAGGCGCTGACCCAGGATCAGCAAAACCTGAAGAGCCTGATGCTGTCGCTGCTGGACCGCGTGCGCGACGAATCCGACAGCGAGTGCCCGGTGCGCCTGGTATTCGAACCCAAGTCCAGCCGCCAGGATCCGGACGAGTTCATCAACACCCTGCTGGCGCAAACCAGCCTGGAAGGCAATGCCTCGATGAACCTGGTGATGATAGGCCTGGACGGCCGGCCGGGTCAGAAAGGCCTCAAGCCCATCATCAGCGAATGGCTGGACTTCCGCCGCACCACCGTCACCCGCCGCCTGCAGCACCGGCTGGCCCAGGTGGAAAAACGCATCCACATCCTGGAAGGGCGGATGATCGCCTTCATCCACATCGATGAAGTGATACGCGTGATCCGCGAATCCGACGAACCCAAGCCGGACCTGATCAAGGCCTTCGGCCTGACCGAGCTCCAGGCCGAGGACATCCTGGAAATCCGCCTGCGCCAACTGGCGCGGCTGGAAGGCTTCAAGCTGGAGAAAGAGCTGTCCGACCTGCGCGAGGAGCGTGAAGGCCTGCGCCATGTGCTGGACACTCCGGACGCGCTGCGCACCATGATGCGCGAGGAAATCCAGGCCGACGCCGCCAAGTACGGCGACAAGCGCCGCAGCGAGATCAAGACCGCCGAGCGCGCGGTGCTGACCCAGACCATAGCCGACGAGCCGGTCACCATCATCCTGTCGCAAAAGGGCTGGATCCGCGCCCGCGTCGGCCACAATGTCGACCTCGCCGCGCTGGCCTTCAAGGACGGCGACGCGCTCCACACCGTGGTGGAGACCCGCACCGTGTGGTCGGTGATCGTGCTGGACTCCAAGGGCCGCGCCTACACCGTGGATCCGGCCGACGTGCCCACCGGCCGCGGCGACGGCGTGCCGGTGGCCTCGCTGGTGGACTTGCAGGACGGCGCCAAGCCGGTGCAAATGCTGTCCGGCAAGGACGAGGCCCGCTTCGTGGTCGCCGGCTCCGGCGGCTACGGCTTCATCGCCAAGCTGGGCGACATGGCCGGCCGGGTCAAGGCCGGCAAGGCCTTCCTGACGCTGAACCCGGAGGAAAGCGTGCTGACTCCGGCGCCGCTGCCGGCCGCCGGCCTGGGCGAAGCCACCCAATTGGTGGCCGCCGCCGACAACGGCCGGCTGCTGGCCTTCCCCGCCGCCGAACTCAAGGAATTGGCCAAGGGCCGCGGCCTGATGCTGATGGCGGTGGACAACGGCGAAGCCGTCACCGCCATCGGCCTCGTCAACGGCGACAAAGCGCTGCTGTCCACGCTGTCGGTGCGCGGCAAGGCCTCCGACGAGAAGCTGGCGCTGGCCGAGTTCATCGGCAAGCGCGGCAAGAAGGGCAAGCTGATGCCGAAGAAATGGAGCGTCGGCGCCATTCGCGAGCTGCCAAGCGCATGAATCCGGACCGCGCGCCGGCGCCATTGACCCCGCGCAGCGCGCTGGTGTTCATCAACAGCTTCCGCGCGGCGCTGCTGCTGGTGCTGCTGGCAATGTCGCTGTTCGCCAACCGCGACGGCGAATCGCTGGTGGCAGGCGGCAAGGTCTTCTACCTGTGGGGCGGCGTCTACGCCGTGCTGATCGGCGCCTGGTTCCTGCTGCGCGACGGCCGGCTGGCGCACACTCTGCAGCTGACGCTGGCCATCGCCGCCGACATCGCGATGATCGTGCTGCTGATGGGCATCAACGACGGCGTGCGCAGCGGTTATGGCATCCTGCTCCTGCCCTATCTCGCGGTGGCCGGCCTGCTGTCCTCGGGCCGCTACGCGCTGTTCTACGCCTCCATCGCCACGCTGATGCTGCTGTCCGCCGTCGGCGTGGAACAATACCTGGGCCTGGGCCGCGGTTCCGATTTCTACTACTCCGCGCTGCTGGCCACCGCCGGCTTCGTCACCTCCATCGTCACCTGGAAGCTGGGCCGGGTGGCGCGCGATTCCGAAGCGCTGGCCACCCGCCGCGGCGGCGAGATCGCCAACCTCAACCGCCTGAACGAGCTGGTGCTGCAAAGCCAGCGCGACGCGGTGGTGGTGCTGGACGAATCCGGCCTGCTGCGCCAGTTCAACAACCAGGCGGCGCGCTACTTCGGCACCATGCGCCGCGGCGAGGTGGTGGCGGAACTGCTGCCGCTGGTGGAGCGCTGGCGCCAGAACGGCTACCCACCCAACCCCGGCTTCATCGACCGCAATATCCGCGGCCGCCAGCTGGTGGGCCGCATGGTGCCGGTGCTGGTGGGCGACGACCGCGCGCTCTTGCTGTTCATGCGCGACATGGCCGATATGGCCGAGGAGGGCAAGCGCATCAAGCTGGCGGCGCTGGGACGGCTCACCGCCAATATCGCCCATGAAATCCGCAATCCGCTGGCGGCCATCCACCACGCCGCCGATCTGCTGGCCGAAGACGAAACCGATCCGGCGCGCCAGCGGCTGATCCGCATCGTGCAGGGCAATAGCACGCGCATCAATCACCTTGTACAGGAAGTGCTGGCCTTGAACCGCCGCGACCGGATCAAGCCCGAGCCCATCCGGCTGCAGCCCTTTCTGGATGAATTGCTGGACCATTTCGGCATGGTGGAAGCCGCCGCAGCCGGCGCGGTTCGCTGCGTCTGCCAGCAGCAGGCCGCGGCGGTCCAGTTCGACCGCGGCCATTTCGGCCAGATCCTCAACAATCTGCTGGCCAATGCCTGGCGCTACTCCAGCAAGCAGCCGGGCGCGGTGCGCATCGAAGTGGCCTCGGTGGAAAACCACCTGACCATCAAGGTGATGGACGATGGCCCCGGCATGAGCGAAGATGCCCAGGCCCGCTTGTTCGAACCCTTTTTCACCACGGAAAGCGCCGGCACCGGACTGGGCCTGTACATCGCGCGCGAACTGGCGGAAGCCAACGACGCGCGGCTGGACTACTGCCCGCCCGGCGGCGTGTTCCGCCTGATCTGTCACAAGGCTTATGGCTAAATCCTCCCTGCGCGTGCTGGTGATCGACGACGAACCGGACATCCGCGAACTGCTTGAACTGACCCTGATCAAGATGGGCCTGGACGTGGCCACCGCCGCCAGCGTCGGCGCCGCCAAACTCAGCCTGAACAAGCAGCCCTTCGACCTGGCGCTGACCGATATGCGGCTGCCGGACGGCGAAGGCATAGAAGTGGTGCGCCATATCGCCGAGCAGGGGCTGGACGTGCCCATCGCGGTGATCACCGCCTACGGCAACACCGACAACGCGGTGCAGGCGATGAAGGCCGGCGCCTTCGACTATCTGCAAAAACCGGTCAGCCTGGCGCAATTGCGCAGCTTGGTGAAATCGGTGCTGCGCGTGGACAATGGCAAGGCCGCCGCCGCGATGCGGCTGGACGGCGAATCGCCGGCGATCCAGGAAGCGCTGCGCCTGGTCGGCAAGCTGGCGCGCAGCCAGGCCGCGGTCTATATCAGCGGCGAATCCGGCACCGGCAAGGAACAGGCGGCGCGGATGATACACGAGCAAAGCGCGCGCGCGGAGCGGCCGTTCATCCCGGTCAACTGCGGCGCGATTCCGGAAACGCTGATGGAAAGCGAATTCTTCGGCTATCGCAAGGGCGCGTTCACCGGCGCGGACAGCGACCGCGATGGCTTCTTCCAGCAGGCCAACGGCGGCACCCTGTTCCTCGATGAAGTGGCCGACCTGCCGCTGACGATGCAGGTCAAGCTGCTGCGCGCGATCCAGGAAAAGAAAGTGCGTCGCCTGGGCAACGCTCAGGAAGAAGCGGTGGATGTGCGCATCGTCTGCGCGACGCACAAGGATCTGGCGGCGCGGGTGGATGCCGGCAGCTTCCGCCAGGATCTGTACTACCGGCTGAACGTGCTGCCGCTGCGCATGCCGCCGCTGCGCGAATTGCGCGAAGACCTGCCGCGCTTCATCGCCAGCCTGCTGGAACGCTTCTCCCCGGACCAAAAACCGCGGCTGGCGCCGGCGGCGCTCAAGGCGCTGCTCGCTTACAACTATCCGGGCAATTTCCGCGAGCTGGAAAACATCCTGGAACGCGCGGTGGCGCTGGCCAGCGACGCCCGCATCGAAACGGACGATCTGCAGCTGCTGCCCAGCAAGCAGGCCGGGGACGACGGCGACGCGCCGGCCTGCGCCGCCGGCGAAGCGCTGCAGGACTTCCTGGACCGGGTGGAGCGCGAGGCGATACTCAAGGCGCTGGAAGGCACCCGTTTCAACCGCACCCAGGCCGCCAAGCTGCTGGGCGTGACCTTCCGCTCGATGCGCTACCGGATGGAAAGGCTGGGCATCAAGTAAACGGACCTGGCACGAAGAGCCTAGTTTACGATCTGCTGCGCGTCGTGGACGCGTTACACGGTGAGTACACCTTCGAAATGCTCAGTACCACCGTAGTACGGCAAGGAGGCGCAGCGCAGGATCAGGGGTTTTGTTGGCGGTTTAAATGACGGCAAGACATTGTTCACGGCGCTAGGCACGCCGTTGCGCGAAATCCTGCGCCCAAGCCACATTCTGGCTTTTTGTCGAACAATGGGCAAAACAGCGGCCGATGGGGCCGCCCGCTCGTTACAATGCGCGCAGCCGCCCAACGCATACTAGCGGCTATAAAGAAGCAAACCGGCGCGCCCAGCGGCGCGCGCCACCGAAACCAGACGAACACGCTAACGCATGGCCTTCCCGCCCATCCACCTCGCCCGACACGCCTTGCTGGCGCTGCTGCTTGGCGCGCTCAGCGCCCATCCCGCCGCCCAGCCCACGCTACGGGTGGCGCTGGGCGAGACCAAGCTGCCCTATGTCGACGCCGAACAAGGCAAGGGCGTGGAATACGATATCGTCACCCAGGCCTTGAGCCTGGCCGGCTATCAGCCGCAAGTGCGCTTCGCCCCCAATCTGCGCGCCCACAACTGGCTGGCCAGCGGCCAGGTCGACGCAGCCATCGCCAACGGCGGCGGCCATGTTTCCGATCCCTACATCGTTTATCAGAACATGGCGATCACGCTGTGCCGGCGTCACATCCACCTACGGCGGCTGGACGATCTGACCCGTTTGCGCGTGGCCGCGTTTCAAGGCGCCCATCTTTACCTGGGCGCGGACTTCGCCGCGCTGGCACCGCAAATCCCGTCCTATCGCGAAGAATCGCCGCAAGCCACCCTCAACCGCCTGCTGCTCAGCGGCCGCGCCGACGTGGCTATTTCCGACGTCAACATCTTCCAGCAGTTGAGCAACGAGCTGCGGCATGAGCTCGACATCAGCCCCACGCTCTGTCCCTACGCATTGTTCACTCCCACCCATTACCGGCTGGCATTCCGCAACGCTCAGGACCGCGACCGCTTCAATCGCGGCCTGCGCCGCTTCGCCGCCGACGGCGGCTATGAAAAATTGGCCGAGCGCTACCAATTGCCCACCCGACGCGGGCGTCCCTGGTTCAAGCCCTAAGAACCTGTTCAAAGTCTGCTGCGTTCGTGAAACGTCACACGGTGAGTACCAGCTCAAAATGCTCATGTACCAGGTGTACATCCCGCTTTTTCGCTCGTTTTCGCCTTGTCTCGCTCTTGCTCGCGAGACTTTGAACAGGCTCCAACGGCCGGCTGGCATGTTCCCGGCAAGCCAAAGGACCGGCGTCTGCCCTGGATCAAACCGGCCGGCCAAACCCCGGTGTTAGCATGACTAAGACGTATCCGCCCGTTGACGACGGCAACTTGCTTTTTCACGCCAGGCTGTTACGGTGTGCCTAGGCTCCGGCCCGCGTCGTCAGCCGCTCCAAAGTATCCACCCGCTCAAGGAGTTGCCCATGTTTCCCGAATACCGCGAACTGATCAGCAAGCTGAAAACCGAAGACGAGCACTTCACCCGCCTGTTCAACAAGCACAACGACCTGGATCAGAAAATCAAGAATATGGAAGCGCGCATCGAGCCTTCCGTCGATTTCGAAATCGAAACCCTGAAAAAGGAAAAGCTGAAGCTGAAGGATGAGCTGTACATCATCCTGAAACGGGCCGCCGGCTGAAACGGCCGCCGGCAACGATAAAGCCCGCCGTCAGGCGGGCTTTTGCGTGGCGGCGGATCAGATCACACCTTGGGACTGTCCTTTTCCAACTCCGCCAGGATCGCGTCCGGCTCCTGGGTGATTTCCAGCACCTTGCGGATGCGGTTGAACGCCACGCAGGCATCGGCCGGATACTTGCCGAACGGGGTCAGCCCGCCATGGCCCCAGCCCGCGGCGGCCAGCACATCCTTGCGGAATTGCGAACCGTCGGCGCTGCCGCCGGCGATCTGCTGCAAGGCCCGGTCGATCAGAATATGCGGAAACGGATTGCGGGACAGCGTGGTGAAATGCTCTGGGCGAACTTCGTCGAACTGCATGGCGCACTCCTGATGCGGGAACATGATTCATCTAAGTCCAAACCAAGACGATTCGCCAGCAGACTGTGAAGACTCACACGCCGTCGCCACGAATAGCGACGGCGCGGCCCGGTTAACGCTCGCGCTCGCGCGCGAGCTTGAACCAGTGTTAGCGGTTCACCAGCACTTTGGGATTGGAATTGCCCCACACCGTGTAGAGGTCGGCCAGCAAGGCGCCATTGATGTCCTCCAGCTCGGCGGCGCCGATCTCGGCCTTGCCCTGCTTGCCGAACAGCACCACCTCGTCGCCGATCTTGGCGCCCGGCACCTCGGTCACATCCACCATCAGCGTGTTCATCGACACCTTGCCCACCACCGGCACGCGCTGGCCGTTGATCAGCACATGCGCCTTATTGGTGAAGGCGCGGCGGTAGCCATCGGAATAGCCGACCGGAATATTGGCCAGCAAGGATTCGCGCTTCAGGGTGTAAGTGCGGTCATAGCCGACGGTATTGCCGGCCGGATAGCGGTTCACCGCCGCCACTCGCGATTTGAACGCCATCACGCGCTGGTATTCGGTGTGGCTGGGTACGGTGTCGCCGAAGATGGCGCCGCCCGGACGCACCATGTCCAGATGCGCTTCCGGCACTTCCAGCGTGGCGAAGCTATTGGCGCAATGCAGGGTGATCTTGCTGCGGTCCAGGCCGCCGGCCTTGATCAGCCAGGCGCTTTCCTGCTTGAAAGCCGCCAGGCCTTTTTGCACATCGGCCTTATCCTCCACCGGGAAGTGGGTCATGATGCCCACCACTTGCAGATTGGGCAGCTTGAGCATGGCCAGCGCATCCGCGCGGCCCTGCTTGCTGGCCAGCTCCACGCCGTTGCGGCTGATGCCGGCGGAATTGATGGCCAGATGAATCTGCAGGGTCTTGCCCTCGCGCTTGGCCAAAGCCGACAACTGGCGCGCCAGTTCCAGATTGCCCACCAGCTCCTGCATATCGTATTGCAGGCCATCGGCGATTTCCTGCTGGGTGGCGCTACGCACGCGCGCCACCACGCCCTTGTAGCCGCTGGCGCGCGCTACCCGGGCTTCTTCATTGCTGGCGATGCCGACGCAGGGAATGCCCTGGGCAATGATGGACGGCATCACATTGGCGATGCCGTGGCCGTAGGCGTCGGCCTTCAGAATCGCGCACACCTTGGTGTTGGAGCCGACCAGGCGCTTGAGTTCGGCCAGGTTGTGATCCAGCGCCGCCTTATCGATTTCCAGCCAGGCATTGCTGCGCGCGGCTTCCACGGTGGAGCCGCTGTTGGCGGCGGTCAGCGGCGGCGCCGCCATGGTCAGCGCGGGCGCCAACGCCAGACCCAAAGCCATGGCCAACAGAGTTTTCTTGAATTGCATAATGTCCCCCGAGAGTAAGTGCCGCTTGCCGACAAGGCCGTTCGGCATCCGGAGGATGATAGGAGGCTGATATATTCATGTCGATATGAATATTTACTAGTAGTCCTTGTTTTGCATGGCCGCTTGACGCCGCGCAAACCCGGCGGCGCCAGGCCGGACTTGCGCGCCGGAGCGCCGCTATCCATCATGGAACAGCGCGGTGTCGCGCTGATCACGACCGGGGCGGGCAATGCGGCAATACCTGAAGTTTCGGCGCTTGGCCGCTTGCTGGCTAAGCGCGCTGGCTCTACTTGGCGGCTGGCAGCCGACGGCGCGAGCCGCCGTGATGGTGTATACCGGCCATGCGCCGGAAAGCGTGGACGACGAGCGCTACGATTACCACTGGGCGGTGCTGCGCGCCGCGCTGGACGCCACCCGGCCGCAATGGGGCGATTACAAGCTGCGCTTCGCGCCGCGCATGAACGAGGCGCGCCAGCTGCAGGAGCTGGGCCAGCCGCGCGGACGGCTCAATGTGCTGATACGCGAAACCAACCGCGACTACGAGCGCCGCTACCTGCCGGTGCGGATTCCGATAGACCGCGGCCTGCTCGGCTACCGCGTGCTGCTGATCCGCGCCGCGCGGCAGCCGGAGTTCGCCAAGGTGACGACGCTGGCGGAACTGCGCCGCTTCAGCATCATCCAGGGCGAGGGCTGGGGCGATATCGCCGTGCTGCGGCGCGCCGGCCTGAAAGTGGAAACCGACTCCAGCTACGATGGACTGTTCCGCATGCTGGACCGCGGCCTGGGCGACGCGTTCTCGCGCGGGGTGACCGAGGTGGAGCGGGAAATTCGCGACTACCGGCCGCAATACCGGCAACTGGCGCTGGAGCGGGAATTACTGCTCTACTACCCGCTGCCCACTTACTTCTGGTTTGGCCGCGACGCCGACGGCCAGCGGCTGGCGCGGCGCGCCGAGCAGGGCATGAGGCTGCTGCTGCGCAACGGCGAATTCCAGCGCCTGTTCCAGGCCTACCACGCCGGCCTGATCCAGCGGCTGGATCTGAAGCACCGCCGGCTGATCCGCATCGACAACCCCTTCCTGCCGCCGGACACGCCGTTCGCCGACGCCAGCCTGTGGTTCGACCCGACCGCGGCCAAATAACAGCGCTCATTCCCCCTGCAAGGCTTTGCGCACGCACAGGCGCTGGGCGATTTCGCGGTCGGCGCATTTGAGTTCGGCTTCGGCGCGGGCGCGGCAACGCGCCGGGTTGGCCGCGCGCGCGCAATCCGGCGGCGGCAGACGCTCGTTGATGCACAAGCGGCGCGCCTTGCCTTCCAACCCGCCGCAGGAACTGTGCGCGGCGCGTAGCGCCTCGCAGCGCTTGGCGTCGCGCTCGCGCAGACAACTCAAGGCCGGCGTGTAAAACTGCAGGCAGGCATGCCGTCCGTCGGCGGGCAGATCATTGCAGGACACATTGCCCTGGCGGTTCAGTTCGCAGCGCTGCGGCGCGGTGGCTCGGCTGCAATCCGCTTCCGCCGCCGCCACGCCGCCGGCCAGCCAGCAAAGCGCCAGCCCCCATCCCCAGGCGCGCCGCAACGCGCCGTATCCCCTATTGTTTTTCAAGGCATGCCCCTTGCGCATGGCCGGTTATCGCTCCGCTCAACAGCTGGGCGCAGCATGACGCTGCGCGCTATCGGCCCAGCGGACGGCCAGCCAGGATCAAGGCGGCGGCGCCCAATCTCGGCGCTGGCCTGTCCTGCGATGAATGATTTGAATTGGAATGAAACCGGCTGGCGTTCTCTGTTCAAAGCTTATCAACAGAAACCCCGCTTCGCCAGCGCCGGCTTGGCCGCGCGGCTATTCAGAGCCGTGTTTGCGGCGGTCGCGCCAGAAATGGGGTTTGCCGCGTTCCGGCGGCGGAGGCGGCGGCGCGGCGCCATCCGGATTGGAACGCCAATAAGACGGCGGCGGCTGCCGGTGCATCAGCTCCGGCGGCAAATCGCCGTCCTGCACCGCTTCGCGCAGGCGCAGATTGCGCAGGCGCCGCAATTCTCTGCAGTCGACGTCAGGCGGCGCCTGGCAGCGCCGTGCCGGCGGCGGCTCCATGTCCGGTGGCATGGGGCCGCGTTCCTTCCCTCGCGCCAGGGCCGGCGCGCCGGCAAGCGCTTGCAGCAAGGCAAAGATGAGAAGAATCGGCAGCCGCGTCATGAAAGCTGTTTTATCCTGTCGAAAGTACTGGAAAAAGGGCCACGGTTCCAAGATCCGGGCCGGCGAGGGCGGACAGCATACACCATGCGCCACCGATGCCAAAGGCATCGCCTAGCGACCAAACCGCCGGTAGGCCTCATTAGGCAGCCTAGACTCGCGGCATGAGGCAGACATGAGCGACAATCGCTGATTTGTTAAGGTGTGTGATCGCCGGAACCGGCTTAACATATCTTCATCAGGCGCGCTGCCGCAGCCCGGGACCAGCCGCTAAGCTGACACTCCGCTCCGAGGAAAAATCGCATGGAACACAATAAGATCCTGGTCGTCGACGACGATGCCAAACTGCGCGAACTACTTACCCGCTATCTGAGCCAGCAAGGCTACGCGGTGGAAGCGCTGCCGGACTCCAAGGACCTGGACCGCAAGCTGGCGCGCAATCGTCCGGACCTGATGGTGCTGGACGTGATGATGCCGGGCGAGGACGGCCTGGCGGTGGTGCGCCGGCTGCGCGCCCAGGGCGAAACCATTCCGGTGATCATGCTCACCGCGCGCGGCGAGGACATCGACCGCATCCTCGGCCTGGAAATGGGCGCCGACGACTACCTGCCCAAGCCGTTCAATCCGCGCGAGCTCACCGCCCGCATCCAGTCGGTGCTGCGCCGCCACCACGCCACGCCGGCGCTGGGCGCGCGCCACGACGCCGACGAAGAAGTGAACTTCGGCGAGTTCGTGCTCAATCTGGGCCAGCGCGAGCTGCGCAAGGCCGGCCAGCCGGTGACGCTGACCAGCGCGGAATTCGCGGTGCTGTCGGTGCTGGTCAGCCATCCGCGCCGGCCGCTGACGCGCGAGCAATTGATGGAAATGGCGCTGGGCAAGGGCAATGGCGAATCGCTGGACCGCAGCATAGACGTGCATATCTCCCGGCTGCGCAAGGCGCTGGAAAGCGGGGACAGCCAGCTGCGCTTCATCCAGACGGTATGGGGCTACGGCTATGTGTTCGTGCCGGACGGCACGCCGCGGGAGTAAGCCGTGCGCAAGCTGACCGGCTCGCTGTTCTTCCGGCTGGCGGTACTGGTGGTGCTGGTGGTGCTGACCACGCAGTTCGTCACCTTGTGGATGGCCGCCGGCGAGCGCCACAAGCTCTTGGACAAGCAGCTGTACTCGCAGACCGTGGACACCCTGGCCTTCCTGGAAGGCACCATGGAGGCGATGACCAATACCGAGCGCGCCGAATTCCTGGCCGGCTACAACCGGCCCGGCCTGCCGCGCCTGCTGCCCATCAACGCCGACCAGGGCGTCAACTTCACCGACTATGTGCCGCGGCTGGGCGAAACCTTGGCGCAGCGGCTGTCGCACGGCCTCAACGAGCCGATCGAGGTGCGCTACGCCCAGATCGACGACCGCCGCGAGTTGTGGGTCAATGTGCACGTGCTGGACCAGGCCTACTGGCTGGTGCTGCCCTTCGGCCGCTACAGCGACCGCTCGATCAACACCATCATCCAGGCGGCCTTGCTGGCGTCCATCGTCGCCAGCCTGCTGGCCTTCGCCGTCGCCTGGCGCGTGGCGCGGCCCATCAGCCGCGTGGTGCTGGCCAGCCGCGAACTGGCCGCCGGCACCATGCCGGCGGCGGTGCCGGAGGACGGCCCGCGCGAGGTGAAAGTGCTGGCGCACAACTTCAACCTGATGGCCCAGGCGCTGGACAATGCCGCGCGCGAGCGCCGGCTGATGCTGGCCGGCCTGTCCCACGATCTGCGCACGCCGCTGACCCGGCTCAAGCTGACGCTGGAACTACAGCAGGACAGCCCGGACCAGCACGATATGCTGGCCGACATCGACGAGTTGTCGCAGATCGTGCGCCAGTTCATCGATTTCGCCCGCGCCGAGGAAACCACTCGGCTGGAGCCGGTGGCGCTGGCCGATCTCGCCGCCAGCGTGGTGTCGCGCTTCGCCCGAGAAGGCATGCAGGTCAGCCTGCGCCGGCTGGCCGAACCCGAGCTGCTGGCCGACGGCCTGGCGCTGGAACGCCTGCTGTCCAATCTATTGGAAAACGCGCGCCGCTACGGCGCGCCGCCGGTGGAAGTCAGCGTGGAACAAGATGAAAGCGGCGCCGTGCTCAGCGTGCTGGACCACGGCAAGGGCATTCCGACCGAATTGCGCGAAACCGCGCTGGCGCCGTTCGAACGGCTGGCCGAACACCGCGGCACCGACGGCGGCAGCGGCCTCGGTCTCGCCATTGTCAGCCGCGTGGTCAAGCAACACCGCGGCCGGCTGGAGTTCTGCGATCAGGCCGACGGCTTCAAGCTGGCGGTGCACTTGCCGCTGAACGCCGCTTGATAACGCGGCCCGAGCGTCGCCCATCTCCCGGGCGGCGCTCAGCGGAAGCGCAGCATCATCCACAATCCGCCCATGCTCAAGGCCATGCCGCCCAATTTGCCCAGCGAGGGCTGCTCGCGAAACAGCAGATAACCCAGCGGCAGCAGCACCAAGGCGGTCAACACATTGGAGCTGAGCGCCGCATAGCCCAGATTCCAGCCGGCGCGGTAGGCCAGCAGAAAACCCAGTTCAATGCCGACTATGCCCGCCGCTACCCCCAGGCTGCTCCAATTCAACGCGCCCAGGCCGCGTTGGCCGCCGGCCGGCAGCCACCACATGCCCAGCAGGCACACCAGCATCGCCGCGCCATAGCTGACCGCCAGCGAGAAGAAGGGATCCGCCCCCGCCGGCACCTGCTTGATCGACAGGTGATAGACGATGGAGCCGACGACAGCCAATAGCAAAGCGGCGATAAACATGGTGAGAGCCTCGTTCAGGATATTGGCCCTCAGCCTAAACATTTCAGTCAGTTATAGGTAGACTGAAATTTCGTGGCATTGTTATAAGAAAACATTATGACCGATGATCTGGACACCACCTTGCTGCGCGCGCTGATCGCGGTGGCGCGCCACGGCAGCATCAACCGCGCCGCCGCCGCGCTGGGCCGCACCCAGCCGGCCTTGAGCCTGCAATTGCGCAAGCTGGAACAGCATTGCGGCCAGGTGCTGTTGCAGCGCTCGCCGCGCGGCGTCAGCCTGAACGCGGCGGGGCGACAACTGCTGCCCTACGCCGAACGCATCATCGGCCTGACCGAGCAAATGCGGCCGACGACGGCGCCCACCGCCGCGCGGCGCTGCCGAGTGGGCCTGATCGAGGATGTGATCAGCCGCCACCTGCCGCAGGTGCTGGCGGACTTCGCCGCCACCCAGCCACAATGGCAGCTGGAGGTGCGAGTGGCGCTGGAGCGGGAACTCAGCCCGGCTTTTCGCCAGGGAGAACTGGATTTGCTGATCGTCAATCCGCGCCAATGCGGGTTGGAGCAAACGCCGAGCTGGGTGCTGGAATACCCATTGCAATGGCTGGCGCGCGACGGCGTCAAACCGGAAGCGGAGATCATGCCCCTGGTGATGTTCGCCGCGCCCTGCAGCTGGCGCGACGCGATGCTGCGCGCCTTGCATCAAGTCGACCAGCCTTATCGCATCGTCTTCGAAAGCAGCAGCCAGCTGGCGGTGCAGGCGGCGCTGGAAGCGGGCCTGGGCGTGGGCGCGCTGTTTCCCGACGCCATTTCCGAACGGCTGCTGCCCTTGCCGGAACACTGCCTGCCGCCGCTGCCGGCGGTGCCGCTGGCGCTTTACCGCCAGCGCGGCGACGACGGGCTGGAATTGTTGTCCCGGCTGTTCTTCCGCGCGCTGGGCCAGTTCGCCGTCTAGGCTGGCTGCAGGCCGGCCAGCACCGCGCTTTCCCAGCCTATCAACTCCACTTTGCGTTCCGGCCCCCAGCGGTATTCGCCCAACACGCCCTCGGCGCGGATCACCCGATGGCAGGGAATCAGCCAGGCCACCGGATTGGCGCCCACCGCGCTGCCCACCGCGCGCGCGGCGCGTGGCCGCCCCAGCGCCGCGGCGATCTGGCCATAGCTGGCAAAAGCGCCGTAGGGAATCGACAATAGCGCGCGCCAGACCTGGATCTGAAAATTGCTGCCTTGCACCCGCAAGGCCAGCGGCGTCTGGCCATCGGCCTGCAAGGGTTCGAACATCGCGGCGGCCACCGCCGCGCCGCCGCCCGGGCGGTGCTTGAGCGCCGCATTCGGCCAGCGCTGGCGCAGCCAGGCGGCTGCTTCCATCTCATCGGCGACGAATTGCGCCGCGCACACGCCGCGCGCGGTGCGCGCCACCAGCACCGGGCCGAAACGGCTGGCTTCCACGCTCCACTCCATGTCCAGGCCGGCGCCGCCGTTGCGGTATTCGCCCGGCGTCATCGCCTCCAGCGTCACGAACAGATCATGCAGCCGGCTGCCGCCGGACAAGCCCAGTTCGTGGGACAGCGACAGCACGCCCTGGCCATCCTTGAGCCGCGCCTTGGCCGCCTCGCAGGTCAGTTGCTGCAAAAAACGCTTGGGACTGACACCGGCCCAACGGGTGAACAAGCGCTGCAACCGCGATTCCGACAAATGCAGCGCGCCGGCCAGCTCCGCCAGCTCCGGCTGGCGGTCGGCATGGACCACCAGATAACGGATGGCGTCGCGGATGCGACCGTAGTCGCGGTCGTCCTCGACCCAATCGCTGTGTTGTCGCATGGCGGGCTCCTCGTCTCTATCACAGGCCCAGCATAAGCAAATCGGGCCGCCGCAGCGACCCGATTCTTGCCGATTTTCGCGCCGGAGCCGGCGCCGCCCTTGAAGTCATATCGCATGCATTAATGAATATTGAATTTCCGACAAGGCCTGCGGCACGCGGATGAAGGAAAGCGGCATGCCCAGCAGGCGCGCCATATGGGATGTGGAAAACAGGCCGCACAACTCATGGTGGCCGCTGCCCGGATTCAGCTCCACCACCAGCGCGTGCTGACGTCCCATCTGCTTCATCGTCGCCACCATGTGACCGACGCTGGCGTGTTCAATATCCCCCAGGCTCAGCGCCTCCAGCTGCTTGCGCGGCGTCATCACGTCGCCGACGCCGATGTCCGCATAGTGCTTGCCATGCTCCTTCATGCACTGGATCGGCCGCTCGCCCAACAGGTCGGAAGCGGTGATCAGGCCGGTGAATTGCCCGTCGCCATCGTGGACGAACAATAAACGGATGCCGTGGCTGATCATGCGGTCGTGCGCTTCGCGCAGGCTGGCGCCCTGGTGGATGCCCACTGGGTTGACCACGCGCAGATCGGTCATCACTTCCAGCGCCGCGCTGTGCAGCGTGATCGGCGGGTGCGGGCGCTGGTCCAGCCGCACCAGGTCGGTGGTGGGCGGCAAGCTTATCGTGGGCAAAGCACTGTAGTTGGCTGACATGGTAGCTCCTTGTCTGGTCAGACAGCGGAGTCGACGCGGCGGCGCGCTTAGCGCCAGTCATTTCGACCGGTCCGCTCGGGATGTTTTCCGATGGCTTGAGCCGGCAGGGGCATGGCAGGGTTGACGCACGTCCGTCCCGGGCCGGCGGCCTCGGGGAGCCGGCGCGGCGCGCGGCTCTTGTTTGAAGAGTAGAAGACGCCGCGGCGGGCTGCGGCGGCGGAATGATTAATTTTTTCGAGAAGGTTTGCCGTTTTGTAGCGCGCGGCGGCGCTCAAGCCCGGTTCTCGCCGCCTGAAGCGGACAGCTTGCGGCGGAACAACTCCACCATGCGCACGCTGGCGCCGCGATGAGCGGCGCTGAAATCCAGGGCCGCCTGCCGCATCGCCCGGTGGCTATCCCCATCGGCCAGCAATTCCGCCGCCGCGTCCATCAGCTCGGCGGCGCTGCCCACCTGGCGCGCGGCGCCCGCGGCCAGGGCCAAGGCGGCCGCCTGCTTGAAATTGAACACCGAGGGGCCGAACAGCACCGGCACGCCGACGCTGGCCGGCTCGATCAGATTGTGGCAGCCCAGCGGCAGCAGGCTGCCGCCGACGAAGGCGAGATCGGCGCAGGCGAAGTAGGCGAACACCTCGCCCATGCTGTCGCCTATCCAGACTTGGGTGGCCGTGTCCAGCGGGCCGCCGGCGCTGCGGCGCTGCACGCGCAGGCCGCGGTCTTCGGCCAGCCGCGCCACTTCGCCGAAACGCTCGGGATGGCGCGGAATCAACACCAGCAAGGTGTCGCCCAGCCGCTGCTTCGCCGCCAGCCAGGCATCCAGGATCAATGCTTCCTCGCCGTCGCGGGTGCTGGCGCATACCAGCACGCGGCGTTGGCCTATCCAGGCTTTGAAGGTTTCCGCCAATTCCAGCTGCGCCGGCGGCGGTTGGATATCGTATTTGGTATTGCCGCAAACTTCGATATCGCCTGCACCCAATTGACGCAGGCGCTCGCCGTCTTCCGGCGTTTGCGCGGCCACCGCGCGCAGCTTGGCCAGCGCCGGCGCCACCAGGCCCTTGATTTTCAAGTAACCGTGCAGGGATTTTTCCGACAAACGGGCATTGGCAAGGAAAAGCGGAATGTTCTGCTCGGCGGCGGCATGGATCAGGTTAGGCCACAGCTCGGTTTCCATCAACACGCCCAGGCGCGGCCGATAGGCGGCGAGAAAAGCTTGCACCGCCTGGGGATAATCGTAAGGCAGATAGCGGACCTCGGCGTCCGGATACAGCTGCAGCGCGGTGGCGCGCCCGGTAGGCGTCATCTGCGTCATCAATAGCGGTGCGTCCGGCCAGGCCTGGCGCAAGGCGTCCACCACGGGCTGCGCGGCTCGGGTTTCCCCCACCGACACCGCATGGATCCAGATCGCCCCGGTCGCGCGCGGCCGCAGCTGGCTGCCGAAGCGCTCATCCCAATGCTGCAGATAAGCCGGCGCCTTGCGCGCGCGCTTTTTCAGGTAATGACGCACCAGCGGCGTGGCCAGCTGCCAGGCCCAGGAATACAGGCGGCGTTGCCAATTCATGTCCAGTCCTTGCGCGCGAACAGCGCTTGCAGCACCGCGTCCACCGACGGGCACTGACCGATATCGCCCAGATTGGTCGCCCACGGCGTTTCCACCACGCCGGTGGCGGCCGGATGAGTATCGGTGTAGATCGCCACCAGCGGTACGTTCAAGGCATTGGCCAGATGGGTCAAGCCGGTGTCGACGCCGATCACCGCATTGGCGTGGCCGATCAGGCCGGCGGCCTCGGCCAGGCTCATCTTGGGCGCCACCACTGCGGCCGGCATCTGCGCGGCCAGGCGTTCGGCGCGTTCGCGTTCCCGCGGATTGCCCCAGGGCAGCACCATCACCAGGTCATGCTGCAAGGACAGGCGCTTGCCCAATTCCACCCAATGGCTTTCCGGCCACTCCTTGGACGCCTTGCTGGTGGCGTGCAGCAGCACCGCGTAGCGGCCGGACAACACCCAGCCGGGCCGCGCGCCGGCCGGCACGCCGAAACGCGGCTCGCCCTGCGGCTCGTAGCCGAACACGCGCGCGAACAACAGTCGGTTGCGCTCGATCGCCGACAACGCCCAACTCACCTTATGGCGTTTATCGTAAAACAGGCTGGCCAGCGATTCGCGCGCGCTGCCCCAGGCGTAACCGGTCAACGGCGCCTTGGCCCAGCGCGCCGGCAAGGCGCTTTTCAACAAGCCCTGGCTGTCCACCACCAATTCCCAATGAGTCTCACGCAACTGGCGTCGCAATTCGCGGATCTCGCGCCAAGTGGACGGCAGCCACCAGCGTTTGCGCCAGCGCCGCCAGTTCAAGGCGATCACCCGGTCCACCGCCGGGTGCAAACGCGCGATGTCGGCAAAAGCTTCCTCAGCCAGCCAACTGACGCGGAAATTGGGGTAATGCGCTTTCAACTCGGAAATGGCGGGCCAGGTGTGGATAAGGTCGCCCATCGACGAGGTGCGCACGATCAGCACATTCATCATGGCGCGCATTGTACCCGAGCATGGCTGTGGTTAACCAAGTAAAATCCCTGCGACCAGTTTGTGGATAAATGGCTGTGGGTAACTGGCTCGATATTTATCCACATCTTGTGTTGTCGCAGCGCACCCAAACTATCCAAAGGCCATCAACAGGACAAGTTACTGAACCTTTTGATATTTTTCCGTCTTATCCACAGTAATGGCCGCCTATATCAGTTTCATCAATATAAAATTGCGTTAAAGAGTTATTGGTGCTGACAAACTGGTTTCACCTCAAAATTCACGCATGCACAGGGTCATGGGCACAACTGGAATCCAGCTTGTGGACAAGTGGAAACTTCAGCTAGACAGCAAATTTATCCACAGTTGTTCCGTCAGCAACACCTGTGGCAAGCAACAAGATTTCACTATCGGCAAACCAATGAAAACAAAGAAAAAAACATGGTTATCCACAGAAGTTGGCCTACTTCTACCAGTTTCTTCAAATTACATACGGGAAAACATATAACAAGATGCGTGCACGAATCAGCGCGGTGCTAATCACCAAGAATGCGCAAACCTTGCTGGAAAAATGCCTGGACAGCGTGGCTTTCGCCGACGAGATCGTGATTGTGGATTCCGGCAGCAGTGATAGGACATTGGCGATAGCTTCCGCCTATAAGGCCAAAGTTATCCACCAAGATTGGTTGGGATTCGGTCCGCAGAAGCAATTGGCGGTACAAGCCGCCAGCCACGACTGGGTGCTGTGTCTGGACGCCGATGAGTGGTTGTCTCCAGAATTGATAAATGAAATCAAAGCGCTACTGGACAATCCACAAGCGCTGGCTTATCAATTTCCGCGCTGCAACCGTTTCATGGGTCGTTTCCTCAGACATGGCGAAGGTTATCCGGACTGGTCGCTGCGGCTGTTCCATCGCGGACACGCGCGTTGGTCCGACGACCTGGTGCATGAGTACGTGATCGCGGAAACGCCTGTGCACAAGCTGCGTCATGAGCTGATGCATGAGTCCGGCGAAGACATCGCCCTGTATCTGAACAAGCAGAACCGCTATACCAGCTTGCAGGCGGAGCAGCTGTTCCAGCGTGGAAAACATGTGGGCAGCGCCAAACTTATCCTCAGTCCGCTGCTGCGCTTCGTGAAGTTCTACGTTTTCCGCCGTGGTTTTCTCGATGGCATCCCCGGCTTGGTCCACATCGTCATCGGTTGTTTCAACAGCTACATCAAGTATGCAAAGCTGATCGAGCTGCGCCGGCTGACAAACAAATAGCCGGCTTGCCTCCGCTCCGGCCTTGTGCTGACAATGTCATTTCCTAGAAGCAACTGGGCGAAGACAGATGGTGAAAATCAGGACAATGCGGACGGAGGACGCCGCGGCGGTGGCGCGGCTATGCCTGGATCTGGGTTACGAGGCGACGGAGGCGGAGATCCGCGAGCGATTCGCCAGGCTGTCGACCCTGGAAGACAACCAGGCGTGGGTGGCGCTATGGGAAGGGGCCGTGGCCGGCTGGGTGCATTGCCGCGGCGTGCATCAGCTGCAAGGTCCATCAGCGATAGAGATTGTCGGCATCGTGGTCAACCCAACCTGTCAGGGCCAGGGTTTGGGGCGGGGTTTGCTGAGCGCTTGCCAAGACTGGGCGCGGCAACGCGGTTATCAGCGCATTCGGCTGCGTTCCAGCATCCATCGCGTCGAAGCCCACGCCTTCTATCGCCATCTCGGTTATCAACAACTGAAGACCAGCCATAGCTTTGCGCTGGAATTGAGCGATGAAGCAGGCCAGCCTTGAGGTTTATCCACAGGAGCAAGCACCGGTGATGGTTTTCCCCGCGCCATTGCGGCCTGGCGACCGCGTCGCCGTCACCGCTTTTTCCTCAGGAGTGCCGGCGCTGCTGCATCAGCAGCTGGATCTCGCCTTGCAATGCTTGCGCGATCAGGGCTGGCAGGTGGTGGAGGGGGCTTGCCTGCGCGGGGAGTTTCAGGACGCCAGCGCGCCGGCCGCCGAGCGGCTGGCAGAGTTGAATCACTTCCTGTTCGATCCGACGATACGCGCCATCTTGCCGCCCTGGGGCGGGGAGCGCGCGATCGAGCTGCTGGCCGGCATCGACTTCGCCGCGCTGGCGCGGTTGCCGCCGAAATGGCTGGCTGGTATCTCCGATGTTTCCACGCTGGCCGTGCCGCTGACCTTGCTGTCCGGTTGGGCGACGCTGCACGGGCCCAATCTGTTCGATCTGGGCGATCCGCGGCGGGAAGAGGAGAATTCAGCGCTGCTGCATGCGCTGCACCATGGTTTGCCGCCGTCTCAGAGCCGCTACAGCGCGTTTTGGCGCTGGGACGCTCCGGGAGAGCGGTATCCGACCACGCTGCGCGTGTTGGGCGCGCAAACGGCCCTTATGGCCGGCCGACTGATCGGCGGCTGCCTGGACACGCTGAGCCGGCTGCAGGGCAGCCCTTATTTCGATTTGCATGCGTTCAAACGAGAACCGGCGCTGCTGTACCTGGAAAACTGCGAGATGAGGCCGTGCGAGCTGCTGCGCGCCTTGCACGGCCTGCGCCTGTCCGGCGTGCTGGATGGCTTGAGCGGCTTGATCCTGGGACGCAGCAGCGGGCCGGACGTCGCCGACGCCAATGTGCTGACCTACCGGCAGGCGCTGGAAACCGTCTTGAGCGGCCTGCCTTACCCGGTGGTGGTGGATGCCGATATCGGCCATGTGCCGCCGCAATGGACCCTGATGAACGGCGCCTGGGCCGAACTGGAAGTGGACGCGGGCCAGGCGACGCTGCGTTTCGAGAAAGGATGCGCATGAGCTGGCAATACCGTTTGGCTGGCGCGGCGGATGTGGACGCGCTGCGGAAACTGATCATGGAACACGGGCCCAATCCGTGGAACTGGCTGCCGGAGGAGGGCGTGGAGCGGAGCTTGCGCCAGGTGGCGGACGGGGAGGCCTGGGCGGCCTTGTTCGAGCGTGACGGCCTGTTGGGCGGCGCCATCCTGTACCGGATGCACGATGCTTTTCCCCAGCATCGGCCGGCTGGTGTCGCCACGGAAGCCGCCGGCTACATCATGGAAGCGGTGGTGCGCCGCGATCAGGCCGGGCAGGGGTTGGGCAGCCTGCTGCTGGGCCAGGCCTGCGAGGACCTGGCCGCGCGCGGCGCGCGCTGGGTGGTGGCGGACCGCCACGAGGAAAACGCCGCGTCCGGCGGCATGATGCGCAAAGCCGGTTTCGTCGAACTGGCCAGTTTCGACGACGCGGAGCGCCGCGCCAGCGGCAGCCGCCGCAGCACGGTATGCGGACGCTTGCTGGGCTGAGCGCTTAAGAACCTGTTCATAATCTGCTGCGCTGCGGCGATACGGCGTTGAAAACAAGCTCAGTGCTCATGTACCACTTGTACA
>NZ_JAJOHW010000061.1 GCF_021129195.1 Chromobacterium aquaticum
CGAGCGCAGCGCCAGCAGGCTGAAGGAGCCGGCGTCGCCCATGCCGTGGGAGGATTCGCACAGGCCGTTCAGGTACAGCGGCGCGCCGTGGTCGGCCGCGCCTTGCAGCCGCACGCGGTAGTCCTGCGCGATCTCCACGGTGTCGCGCTCGGCGCACAGCTGCGGCGACAGCGTTTCCAGCACCCGCGGCCAGGGTTCGCGCTTGGGGCCGCGGCCCAGGTCGAGGAAGCCGGTGGCCAGCACCACCAGGTCCACGGTTTCGCTGACGGCTGCTCCGCCCAGGAAGTGGCGCAAGCGCAGCGTCACGCCGTCGGCGCCCGGTTCGCAGGCCTCGGTCTCCATGCAGGTGAGCAGGGCCAGGCTGTCCTTGTCTTGCAGGCGGTTGGCGTATTGCTTGACGTAGAGCTGGTTGAGCACGTCGATGTCGGCGGCCGAGTAATTGGTGAACACCAGTTCCTGGCGCAGCCTGGCCTTGTGTTCCGGGCTGGCGGCGAAGAAGGTGTCGACGAAGGCGGGGAAGTAGACCTCGTCGGAGAAGGGGCTGGTGTCTTTCTGGCGGTAGCCGAAGTTGCGGGTGACGCCCACCACCCGCGTCAGCGCCGGCTCGGCGCTGGCGTGCAGCAGGATTTCCACCGCGCTCTGGCTGCCGCCTATCACCGCCACCCGGCCGCCGCCCTTGGCCTTGAGCCGTTCCAGCGCCGGCAGGTAGTGGTTGAGATGGACCACGCGCGGGTCCGGCGCGCGCTGGAACGGTTCCGGGATATTGGGGGTGCGGCCCGGCGCCAGCACCACGCTCAGCGCCAGGTATTCGCGGCCGTCGGCGCAGAGCACGCGGTAATGGTTGAGCGAGCCGTCGCTGTCGTTGACCGGCAGGATGTCGATGACTTCGCGCTGGTATTCCACCTGGTGCTGGAAGCAGCCGGCGACCCAGCTGACGTATTGCGCGTATTCCAGCCGCAGCGGGTAGTGCAGCGGCAGGTTCAGGTGCTCGTAGAGCCGGTTGTGCTCGTGCAGGAAGTTGGTGAAGCTGTAGCGGCTGCGCGGATTGCGCGGGGTGACCAGGTCGCGCAGCGGGTGGTTCTGGATGTCCGAGCCTTCCAGCAGCATGCCGGGCTGCCAGGCGGCGGAGGGACGCCGCTCCAGGAAGCGCACGGACAGCTGCGGCGCCAGTTCTTCCAGCGCGATGGCCAGCGCGATATTGGCGGGGCCGAAGCCGATGCCGATGATGTCGTGTACGGTGTGGGTCATGCTGTCGCTCCAGGTTCAGAGTGCCATGGCCGCATGCGCGGAGGCGGCGGCCGGGGCGGCGGGCCACAGGCTGGCCAGCGCGGTTTCAAAACGGCGGACGATGTCTTCCGCGTCGTCGGCGCTGATGATCAGCGGCGGCAGCAGCCGCATCACCGCGCCATGGCGGCCGCCGCTCTCCAGGATCAGGCCGTGTTCCAGACAGGCGCGTTTCAGCGCCTTGGCCAGCACGCCGTTGGCCGGCGGGTGGCCCAGCGCGTCCGGCGCGCCGTTGGGGTCTATCAGTTCCACGCCCAGCATCAGGCCGCGGCCGCGCACCTCGCCGATGCAGGAGAAGCGCGCTTGCAGCGCCTGCAGGCGCTGGCGCAGCAGCTGGCCCACTTCCCGCACTTGTTCCAGCACGCCGGGCCGGCGCAGGTATTCCAGCGTGGCCGCGCCGCTGACCAAGGCGATCTGGTTGCCGCGGAAGGTGCCGGCGTGGGCGCCGGGCGCCCAGCGGTCGTATTTCTGGTGGTAGGCCACCAAGGCCAGCGGGTAGCCGCCGCCCACCGCCTTGGACAGGATCACCGCGTCCGGCACGATGCCGGCCCATTCATGGGCGAACATGTCGCCGCTGCGGCCAAAGCCGGTCTGCACTTCGTCCATCACCAGCGGCACGTCGTGGCGGGCGGTGATTTCGCGCAGGCCGCGCAGCCATTCCGCGCTGGCCGGGATGCAGCCGCCTTCGCCCTGGATCGGCTCCACCAGCAGCATGGCCGGCTTGTTGACGCCGCTTTCCGGATCGGACAGCAGGTTTTCCAGATAGGCCAGCGACAGGCGCTCGCTGTCGGCGGCGTCGGCGCCGAAGGGGCTGCGGTAGGCGTAGGGAAACGGCAGGAACTGGATTTCCGCCGGATAGCCGCTGATGTGCTGCTTGGGCCCCAGATTGCCCATCATGCCCAGCGCGCCCATGGTCATGCCGTGATAGGCGCCCTGGAAGGCTAGCACCGAGCGGCGCCCGGTGGCGGTCTTGAACAGCTTGAGCGCGGCTTCCACCGCGTCGGAGCCGGACGGGCCGCAGAACTGCACCTTGGCGTGTTCGGCGAAGCCGGCCGGCAGCGCCTGGTACAGCTGTTCGACGAAGGCGAGCTTGGCCGGGGTGGCGATGTCCAGCGCCTGCTGCAGCTGGCCGGATTGCAGGAAATCGGCCACCCGCTGTTGGACGAAGGGGTGGTTGTGCCCCAGCGGCAGCGCGCCGGCGCAGGCCAGGCAGTCCAGATATTCGCGGCCGTCGCTGTCGTAGACGCGGGCCAGTTCGCCGCGGCTGATCACGCGGTCTATGCCGCGCGCGTAGGTGCGGGCGTTGGATTCGCGCTCGGCCAGTTGCAGGCGGCGCTGTTCTATCGATGCATTCATCGTTTGCTTCCCCTGCTCAGCTCATCAACGCCGCGGCGCGCGGCTCCACATGGTCTTGGCCGGCGGCGGCCAGGCCCAGCTCCTTGATCCAGCGCCGGTATTCGATGCCCAGCCGGTCGCTGCGCACATGCATTTCCTGCTGGAGGTCCAGCGGCAGCCGCGCCGGGCGCTGCGATTCCACGATCAGCCGGTCTTGCTCGAACACCATGTCCTGGCGATAGAGGATTTTTTCCTCGCTCAAGTCGGCGCCGAAGTTAATGGCGACGATCAGCCAGATCACGCATTCGGCCTCGTCCACCGGGGTGGCGTTGAGGAAGGTGCAGAAGCGTTCGGTGTCGCCGGTCTTCTTGACGAAGTAGGCGGTGGTGGGGTTGAACACCGAATAGGTGTAGCGCGCGGTGACCGGGATGCCGCGGTGGTCGCCATAGGGCTGGAACACCGAGATTTCCGAGGTTCGCAGCCCGTGTTCGTCCTTGAACACCTGGTAGTCAGGCAGCGGTTCCGGCGCGTCCGGGTCGCCGTTGAGATTGGCGTGGACGAAGGGGAAGTGCGAGGCGTCGAGGAAGTTTTCCACCGAGCGCAAGGCATTGCCCATATAGCGGTAGGGGCCGGCGAACACTTTGCGGAAGCTGTCGTCCTCCCATTCCGGAAACACCGGCAGCGGCCGCTGCGGCGCGTCCAGGCTGACCCAGATCAGGCCATAGCGTTCGGCCGCGTGGTGGCGGAAGATCAGCCGCGCCGACGACGGCGTGGCCTGGTCCGGGTGGGCCGGCACGCGCGTGCACTGGCCGCCGGCGTCGAAGCGCCAGCCGTGGTACGGGCATTCGATCTCGCCCTTTTTGACGCAGCCCAGCGACAGCTTGGCGCCGCGATGGCCGCAATAGTCCTTCCACGCGTGGATCTGGCCGCTGCCGTCGCGCCACAGCACCAGTTCTTCGCCCAGCAGCCGCACCGCCTTGGGTTGTTCGGCGCTGACTTCCTCGCCGCGCGCCACCACGTGCCATTGCTTTTTCAGCGCCTGGTAATCCAGCCCGGCGCGGTCCCACTTGCCTGCATACAGCATGCTTGCCTCCTTTCCGGTCCGGTTCAAGCGCGGTCGCGGCAAGCGCCGTCGAACTGCCAGCCCGGACGCGCCCAGCCGTCCAGGGTGTAATCGGACATGCACTCGTCCACCAGCGAGCGGCACTGTTCCAGCACGCCGCTGCTCTCGCAGTGGCGCAGCATGTCCAGCCGCACTTGCTCGTTGTTGCCGGCGTAGTTGTGCTCGTACAGCTCGTGGCGGCCGCCGAATTCGCTGCCCAGCGCGTCCCACAGCAGCTTGATCAGCTTGAGCCGGTCCACCGCTTCCTGGTCGGTGCCCTGGAAATAACAGCCGATCAGTTCATTGATGTCCGGGTTGCGCAGGTCCAGCCAGCTGGACACCTGCATGATGGGCGAGCCGCCGAGTATGGTGTTGAACACCGGTTTGAGCTGGGACATCATCTGGGTGCCGAAATAGCGCACCGTGGCGGCGGCTTCCAGCCGCGGCACCACCGAGCCGTCCTGGCGTGGTTCCGGGTTGTGGCACAGCGATTCGGTCAGCGACCACATCAGATTGCGCAGCGCCACGATGTCGGCCAGCCGGGTGCGCACGCCGCGGAAGCCGTCGCTGCCGTTGGATTCCAGCACCTTGGCCAGCAGGCCGCAGATGAAGTCCATCTTCACCGCCAGCCGGGTGCCGGATTGCAGCGGATAGCGGTTGAGGAAGCCGGAGGCGGAATAGAAGCTGCGCGCGCGCTCGATGTCGCGGTAGATCAGCACGTTTTCCCAGGGCACGAACACGCCGTCGAAAATCAGCACCGAGTCGTTTTCGTCGAAGCGGCTGGACAGCGGGTTGTCGAAGGGGCTGAGCGCCGCGGCCTCGTAGGAGCGGCGGCAGATGATCTTGAGATTGGGCGCGTTCATCGGCAGGATGAAGCACAGCGCGAAGTCTTCCTCGCGGCCGGTCTGATATTGCACCGCGCTGTTCTGGGCGACGAAGGTGGCGTTGGAGATGGCCGCGCTGGTGGCCACCATCTTGGCGCCGCGCACGATGATGCCGGCGTCGGTTTCCTTTTCCACGTGCAGATAGATGTCGCGCATGTCGGCGACGGCGCGGGCGCGGCCCACCGGCGGGTTCACCAGCACATGGTTGAGGAACAGCACCTTGCGCGCGCTCTGGCGGTACCAGCTCAGCGCATTGTCGTGAAAGGGCGCGTACAGATGGGGATCGGATTTCAGCGTGGCGGTGAAGCCGGCCTTGTAATCCGGGGTGCGGCCCATGAAGCCGTAGCTCAGCCGTGACCAGTGGGCGATGGCGTCGCGGGCCTTGAGCAAGTCCTCACAGGAACGGCTGGGCATGAAATAGCGGTGGGTGCGATAGCCTTCCGGATCGATGTCGGTCATCAGTTCCTGACTGTCCGGGTGGTGCAGCGCCGCGTACAGCCGCGACATCGAATGGGCGCTGTTGCGGAAGGCCGGATGTCGGGTGACGCTGTCCACTTTCTGGCCGTAGATATACACCTCGCGGCCATCGTTGAGACTGGCCAGATACTCTTCCGGCGTCATCATTTCATTTTTTGCAGCAGGGTTCACTTGGCACTCCTCGTGGTTTGATTCAAGAGCAGCAAACAAAAGCATCTGCAACGGCCGGCACGGCCGTCCGTTGCGGAATGATTGAATCCAAGGCGCAGCGGGGCCCAGCGGCGCGGCCGGCATGGGGCGGGCGCCGCGGGAATATCCCAGAGAGTGGCTAACAAAAGTCAGTGTTACGGCTGAGGCAAGGCGCGCCGGCGCCATGCCGCATCAGGCGTTCTGTCAGCCGCTCTGAAACGGATGAATCAGTGGCTGAAGTAGCGGCTGAGCAAGACGATGCCGGAAAACAGCACCACGGTATTGATCACCCGAATGAATTGCTCGCGCGTCAGGCGCAGGGTGATGTGACGGCCGGCGAACACCCCGCACAGCATCGCCGGCGCCAGCAGCAGCGCCAGCAGCAGGATGGAGGTGTCCATATAGACGCCGGCCAGCGCGAACAGGATCACCCGGGTCAGGGTGCTCAGGCCTATCAGCGTGGTCTGGGTGATGCGCAGATGTTCTTTCTGTTCGATGCGGCCGGACAGATAGATGGCGTAGATGAAGCCGCCGCTGCCGAACAAGGCGCTGAACACGCCGCCGATCAGGCCGAAGGGCACCGCCGCGCGCGGCTGGAACTGCCGCTTGGGGCTGAGGCCGCTGAGCGAGTACAGCGAATACGCCACCACGAACACGCCTAGCGCCAGCAGCAGCACGTCCGGCCGGGTTTTCAGCAGGATGGCGGCGCCGATCAGGCTGCCGGCCACCATCAGCGGCAGCAGCCGCTTCAATTCGCCCACGTCGGCCTTGCGGCCGTCGCGCAGGATGTTGCTGAGCGCGGCGAACATATCCATCAGCGCCAGCAGCGGCACGATCTTGGCCACCGGGATGAAGATGGCCAGCACCGGGCTGGAGACCAGGGCGGTGCCGAAGCCGGCCACGCCGAAAATCACGTAGGCGATGGCGATGGCCGAGAAAATGGCGGCCAGGTCCTGCCATGGCAAATCCAGCAACATAAGGGGTTCTCCTGACTCGCGGACCACACTCCAGCAAACGCGGTGGGTGTTGGCCTGACGGTGCTTGCTATTTCTCCGACGGCTATTTTGGTATGACTCAGCCGTTCTTAAAAAAACCTGTTTACGATCTGCTGCGCGTCGGCGGAATAGTTAGACAAGGGCGTTGAAAACGCTTTCAGAATGCTCATGTACCACCTGTACATTCCGCTTCTTCAACCGTTTTCGCCTTGTCTCGCCTTAGCTCGCTAGATCGTAAACACGTTTTAAGTGTTTGCATCCTACTGATTTGGCGTGATGTATGTCAAATGAGAAAGTTCGTTGTTGTAGTATTGATATTGCATTTTTGTGATGGTATCCCAGTTGCAAATATCCTGATTTGGATAAATCAAATAGCGAGGGATAGCAAAATGTAGCGGGCTGAGCCGGGGGCGGCGGCAATGCTGGTGGATGGCGCTGGACTCGCCGCTGGGCGGGGACTTGGCTATCATCCGCCGCATGACTGATGCGAGGACGCCAATATGAGCGATGAACTGCAAATCACCGATCTGGTGACGGGCGAGGGCAAGGAGGCGGTGCGCGGCGCGCTGATCACCACCCAGTACACCGGCTGGCTGGAGGATGGCACCGAGTTCGATTCATCCCACGCCAAGGGCCGGCCGTTCCAGTGCGTGATCGGCACCGGCCGCGTGATCAAGGGCTGGGACCAGGGCCTGATGGGCATGAAAGTGGGCGGCAAGCGCCGGCTGTACGTGCCGGCGCGCCTGGCTTACGGCGAGCGCCAGATCGGCGCGCTGATCAAGCCCAATTCCAATCTCCTGTTCGAGATCGAGCTGCTGGAAGTGCTGACCCGCGACGATTGAGGCGGCGCGGCGAACAACAGACCGGCGCTGGGACCGGGTGTTGTTCGCCATTGCTCTTTAGAGCCTGTTTTCAACGCCGTATCGCCGACGCACAGCAGATCGTAAACAGCTTCTTAGTCCAGCAGCTTCCAGGCAATGCTCTCGCCGGCGCGCAGCGGCACCAGCGCGTCGCCGTCGTAGGGCAGCGTGTCCGGCACCGTCCACGCCTGCCTGGCCAGGGTCACCCGCTCCTGGTTGACCGGCAGGCGGTAGAAGGCCGGGCCGTTGAGGCTGGCGAAGGCTTCCAGCTGGTCCAGCGCGCCTGCGGCCTCGAAGGCCTCGGCGTACAGCTCGATGGCGGCGTTGGCGGTGTACATGCCGGCGCAGCCGCAGCTGCTCTCCTTGGCGTGGCGCGCGTGCGGCGCGCTGTCGGTGCCGAGGAAGAACTTGGCGGAACCGCTGGTGGCGGCCTTGAGCAGCGCCTGGCGGTGCAGCTCGCGCTTGAGCACCGGCAGGCAGTAGTGGTGCGGGCGGATGCCGCCGGTGAACAGCGCGTTGCGGTTCATCAGCAGGTGGTGGGCGGTGATGGTGGCGGCGACGTTGTCCGGCGCGGCGGCCACGTATTCGGCGGCGTCGCGGGTGGTGATGTGTTCGAACACCACGCGCAGCGTCGGCAGCTTGGCCAGCAAGGGCTGGAACACTTGTTCGATGAACACCGCCTCGCGGTCGAACACGTCGATGGCCGGATCGGTGACTTCGCCGTGCACCAGCAGCGGCAGCCCGGCCTCGGCCATGGCTTCCAGCGCCGGCAGCGCCTTGTTGACATCGGACACGCCGAAGTCGGAATTGGTGGTGGCGCCGGCCGGGTAGAGCTTGACCGCGTGGACGAAGCCGCTGGCCTTGGCCTTGCGGATTTCCGCCGGCGAGGTGTTGTCGGTCAGGTACAGCGTCATCAGCGGCTCGAAGCGGCTGCCGGCCGGGCGCGCGGCCAGGATGCGCTCGCGGTAGGCGGCGGCGGCGTCCACGGTGGTCACCGGCGGCTTGAGGTTGGGCATGATGATGGCGCGGCCCATCTGGCGACAGGTGTCGGGCAATACGGCGGCCAGCGCCGCGCCATCGCGCAGGTGCAGATGCCAGTCGTCGGGGCGGATCAGGGTCAGGGTTTGCGTCATGGTCTTGCCTGCGGGTAGCGATGAAAAAGGCGGCGGCCCAAAAGAACCTGTTTACAAGCCGCTGCGCGTCGTGAGAAGCGACACGGCGAGTACGTCTTCAGAATGCTGATGTACGCTATGCACATTCCGCTTCTTCAGCCGCTTTCGCCTGGTCTCGCCTTTGCTCGCGAGCGGGTAAACAGATTCCGAGCCATCGAAATTATTTCCGTTTCAGCACCATGCGGAATTTGCCTTCCGCGGTGGTGTCCGAGGTCAACAACGCGTTGCCGGTCTGGCGGCAGAAGGCTTCGAAATCCTTGGGCGCGCCGGGATCGGTGGCGATCACCTCCAGCACCGCGCCGCTGTCCATTTCCGCCAGCGCCTTCTTGGCGCGCAGGATGGGCAACGGGCAGTTGAGGCCGGAGAGGTCTATGGTCTTGTCGAAATTCATGGTCCGGCTTCCTCAGCCTTATCAGTTACAATGGAGGGAAGCCCGGCCGCTTGGCTCTCGTTCAAGGCCGCATCGCCGACGCGCGGCGGACCTTGAGCGGAATACAGGCCTGGTCGGAACTGTCCGCGGCTGCTCCCTAGACCCTAAGTTTACGCGAGTCGCCAAGCCATTCTCAAATCGGCCTTTATCATGTGCGTGATCGCTTTTGCCTACAAGACCCCCGGATTGGGCCAGCTGGTGTTGCTGGCCAACCGCGATGAATACTATGCGCGCCCGGCCGAGCCGCTGGATTGGTGGCCGCAATACCCCAATACCCTGGGCGGGCGCGACGCCGAGTCCGGCGGCAGCTGGCTGATGGTGGACGGCCGCGGCCGCATCGCCGCAGTGACCAATATCCGCGACGGCCATCCGGTCAAGGCGGAGCGTTCGCGCGGCGAGCTGGTGGAGCGTTTCGTCAGCGGCGACGAGGACCCATTCGCCTTCGCCGACTGGCTGCGCGCCGAGCAAGGCCGCTACGCGCCGTTCAACCTCTTGTTCGGCTACGCCTCGGACCTGTTTCATTTTCACAGCCGCGGCGGGCAGATCGCGCGGGTGACGCCGGGCATTCATACGCTGTCCAACGCCACGCTGGACACGCCGTGGTTCAAGAGCGAGCGGCTGGCGGAGTATCTGCGCGAGTTTCAGCGCGTGCCCAGCGACGAGCAGGCATTCACCGCGCTGTCCGACGCCACGCCGGCGCCGCTGGGGCAGTTGCCCAATACCCGCATCGGCTCCGCGTTGGAGCGGGTGCTGTCGCCCATCTTCATCAAGGGCCGCGACTACGGCACCCGCGCGTCCATGCTGCTGACGGTGTCGGCGCGCGGCGATATGCAGTTTTCGGAATTGAGTTGGGGCTTGGCCGGCAGGGAAACCGGCCGCCGCCGTTTCACCTTGCGTCCGGGCCAGCCTAGCGCGGCCCCGGCGCGTTGAACGAGGAGTTAGAGATTTGAAGACTTTTGCCGCCATCATCGCGCTGGCCCTCTGCGCCGCGCAGCCGGCGCTGGCCGACAACAAGATCAAGAAGAACATCGATTTCGCGCCGGAAGTGCCGTGGCAGGAGGGCGATTACCAGTTGCCGCCGTATCCGGCGCAGCCGGATTGGATTGCGGTCAGCACCGACAATCTGCAGGTCAATCAGTATTTCGTCGACGCCAAGACCCTGAGCGCGGGCGAGGACGGCGTGGTGCGCATGATCGTGCGGGTGAAGAGCCCGGCGGGCGGCGAGAATCTGAGTTTCGAGGGCCTGTTGTGCAATGAGGGCAGCTACCGCGCTTACGCCTTCGGCAACAGCATCGATAAAAACTGGATCCGCTCCACCAAGGCGGTGTGGCGCAAGATAGAACGCGACGACAAGCTGCGCCGCACGCTGCGCGAGCTGGCCTGCCCGGATCGGCGCGCGCCGCGCGACGCCGAGGAGGCGCTGAAGCGCTTGCGCCAGGGCTGAGTTGCTGTTTGAAAACTGAAAGGCCCGCGCCGGACTCCGGCGCGGGCCTTGTCGCGTCAGGCGCGCAGCGCGCGCCGTCTTTCCCGCCAGGCCGCGTGGCGTTGCGCCAGCGCGTCGAAGTACAGATAGAGCACCGGGGTGATGTAGAGGGTGATCACCTGGGAGAAGATCAGGCCGCCCACCACCGCCAGGCCCAGCGGCTGGCGCAGCTCGGCGCCGGCGCCCAGGCCCAGCGCGATCGGCAGCGCGCCCATCAGCGCCGCCAGCGTGGTCATCATGATGGGCCGGAAGCGCAGCAGGCAGGCGGCGTGAATGGCCTGCTCCGGCGTCATGCCCTGCTTGCGCTGCGCTTCCAGCGCGAAATCTATCATCATGATGGCGTTCTTCTTGACGATGCCGATCAGCATCAGGATGCCGATGCTGGCGATGATGGTCAGCTCCTGGCCGAACAGCATCAGCGTGCCCAGCGCGCCGATGGCGGCCGAGGGCAGGCCGGACAGAATCGTCAGCGGGTGGATGTAGCTTTCGTACAGCACCCCCAGCAGCACGTAGATCACCGCCACCGCGATGCCCAGCAGCAGGATCTGGCTGCCCTGGGTTTCCTCGAAGGCCGCGGCGTCGCCGCTATAGCTGGTGGCGATGGACGGCGGCAGCGCGATGCGCTCCTTGAGCTGGCGCAGGTGTTGATCGGCCTGGCTTAGCGGGATGCCGGGCGCCAGGTTGAAGGACAGCGTCACCGCCTGCAGCTGGCCCTGGTGGTTGACCGAGATCGGACCGACGGTGCGTTCCACCGCGGCGATGCTGGACAGCGGTACCAATTGGCCGTCGGCGGCGCGCACGCGCAGGCGCGAGAAGTCGAACTCGTTGATCTTGAACGGATCGTCCGCCTGCAGGATCACCTGGTAGTTGTCGCTGGCGGTGTAGATGGTGGAGATCTGCCGCTCGCCGAAGGCGCTGTACAAGGCGCTGCGTATGCTCTGGATGTCCACGCCCAGCAGATTGGCCTTGTCGCGGTCTATGTTCAGCTTGGCTTGCAGGCCCTTGAGCTGGGAGTCGCTGGTGACGTCGCGGAAGATCGGGTCGGCCTGCATGCCTTGCTGCAGCTTGTCGGACCAGGCGTTCAGGCTTTCCGCCTGTATGCCCTGCAGGGTGTATTGATAGCGGCTCTTGCTTTGGCGGCCGCCCAGGCGCAGGTTCTGCGTCGGGTTCAGATAGACGCTGAAACCGGGCACCGCGCGCAGGTCGCGACGCAGGCTTTCCATGGTCGGGTCCAGCTTGGCGCGCTCGCCGCGCGGCTTGAGCTGGATGAACATGCGGCCGGTGTTGCCGCCGGACAGCGAGGAGGTGACGAAGGCGACGTTGGGATTGGCCTGCACGATCTGGGCGGCGCGCTGCTGCAGCTTGAGCATGGCGTCGAAGGACACGTCCTGCGCCGCCTCGGTGCTGGCCATGATCTGGCCGGTGTCCTCGGTGGGGAAGAAGCCCTTGGGGATGGCGCTGAACATCAGCGCGGTCAGCGCAAAGGTGGACAGCGCCGCGGCCAGGGTCAGCCGGCGATGCTTGAGCGCCAGGTCCAGCGTGCGGCGGTAGCCGTTCAGCACCGCGTCGAAACCGCCTTCCAGCACGGTGGCCACGCGGCCGCGCTGCGCCTGGTGGCCAACGGCGTTCGCCGCCAGGAAGCGCGAGGACAGCAGCGGGATCAGCGTCAGCGACACCGCCGCCGACACCAGCACCGCCAGCGACACCACCACGGCGAATTCGTGGAACAGCAGGCCGATCACGCCCTGCATGAAGAAGATGGGGATGAAGATGGCCACCAGCGACAGGGAGATGGACACGATGGTGAAGCCGATCTCGCGCGAGCCGCGCAGCGCCGCTTCCATCGGCGACAGCCCTTCCTCGATGTAGCGGACGATGTTTTCCAGCACCACGATGGCGTCGTCCACCACCAGGCCCACCGCCAGCGTGATGCCCAGCAGCGAGATATTGTCCAGGCTGTAGCCCAGCCAGTACATCAGGCCTATGGTGCCGATCAGCGAGATCGGCAGCGACAGCGCCGGAATCAGCGTGGCCGCCATGCGCTGCAGGAACATGAAGATCACCATGATCACCAGCGCGATGGTGAGCAGCAGGGTCAGCTTGACGTCGTGAATGGCTTCGCGGATGGACTGCGAGCGGTCGTTGAGCAGGTTCAGCCGCACCGAGCCGGGCAACTGCGCCTGCAATTGCGGCAGCTCCTTGCGGATGGCGTCCACCACCGCCACGGTGTTGGCGTCGCTCTGGCGCATCACCGCCAGCACGATGGAGCGCTCGCCGTTGACCCAACTGCCGGTCTTGAGGTTTTCCACGCTGTCTTCCACCGCGGCCACGTCGGACAGCCTCACCGGCAGGCCGTTGCGGCTGGCGATGACCAGGTTGGCGAACTGGGCGGCGTTTTGCAGCTGGCGGTTGGCTTCCACCGTCATCAGCTGCGATTTGCCCTCCAGCGTGCCCACCGGGGTGTTGGCGTTGGCGGCGCGGATGCTGGCGGCGACATCGTCCAGCGTCAGATTGCGCGAGGCCAGCTTGCCCGGATCGGCCTTGATCCGCACCGCGAAGCGCTTCTGGCCGAAGATGTTGACCTGGGCCACGCCCTTGAGGGTGGCGATATTGGGCGACAGCCAGTTCTCGGCGTAGTCGTTGAGATCGGACAGCGACATCGCCGGCGAATTGAGCGCCAACAGCAGCACCGGCGAATCCGCCGGGTTGACCTTGCGGTAGGACGGGGTGGAGGTCATTTCCGTCGGCAGCGAACGCTGCGCGCGCAGCAGCGCCGCCTGCACGTCCACCGCCGCCAGGTCGATATTGCGGTCGTTGTCGAATTCCAGCGTGATCGAGGTGCTGCCCAGGGTGCTGGAGGAGCTGATCACCGCGATGCCGGGAATGGTGGAAAACTGCTTTTCCAACGGCGCGGCCACCGAGGAGGCCATGCTGTCCGGGCTGGCGCCCGGCAGGCTGGCGGAGACATTGATGGTGGGGGTGTCGAAGCTGGGCAGCGCGGCGATGGGCAGCTTTTGATAGGCGATCAGGCCGGCCACCACCAGGGACAGACACAGCAGCACCGTCATCACCGGACGGCGGATGCAGAGCTCGGAAATGTGCATCACTGGCCTCCGCTGGCCTGGCCGGCCTTGGCCGCGCGCACTTTGTCGCCGGGGCGCAGATTGAGGCCGCCGTTGGATACCACGGTGTCGCCGGCGCTCAGGCCTTTGACGATGGCTTTTTCCTTATGGATGGCCAGCAGTTCCACCGGCACGCGCTTGACGCCGCCGTCAGCCTGCACCGTGTAGCTGAACTTGCCTTCCGGTCCGGTCAGCAGCGCCGCCACCGGGATGGTGGTGGCCTGTTGATAGCGTCCGGCGTCCAGCGCGACGTTGACGAACTGGCCCGGCCACAGCTTGCCGTCCTGGTTGGCGAACTCGGCTTTCAGCGTCAGCGTGCCGTTGGCGCTGTCCACCGCGCTGTCGATGAATACCAGTTTGCCGTCCACGCTGTCGCCGCTGTCCGGCAGCGTTGCGCGCACCAGCAGCGTGCCGGCGGCCTGGGCGTTGCGCACCGCGCCAAGATTGCGTTCCGGCAGGGTGAAGGTGGCGGTGATCGGGTGGGTGCGGGTAATGGTCAGCATCGCCGTGGCCATGCCCGGTTGCACCAGGGTGCCGGGATAAACGCCGATCACGCCGATGCGTCCGCCTATCGACGCCCGCAGCGTCTTGTAGTCCAGCGCCACCCGCGCCGCGTCCACCTGGGCGCGGTCGGCGGCGACGGTGGCGCTGAGCGCGTCCATCTTGGATTGATTGGCGTCCACCACGCTTTGCGACACGAAGTTCTTGACCAGCAAATCGCGGCTGCGCGCCAGGTCGCGCTCGGCATTCTTTAATTGGGCCTGGTCGCTGAGCAGCTGTGCCTGGGCTTTCTTCAGCTGCGCGGTCTCGGCGGCGGTGTCCAGCGTGAACAAGAGTTGGCCCGGCGCCACCTGCTGGCCTTCCTTGACGTGGACCTTGGCCACCACGCCGGAAACCTGCGGTTTCACTTCCACTTTTTCAATGGCGGTGACATTACCGGTGGCGGACAGCTCTATCGGCAAGTCCTCGGTGGCCACCTTGGCCATGCCAACGGCAATCGGCGGCTTGGCGCGCTGGCCGGCGCCGCCGTCCGTGTTCTTGAGGCCGTAAACGCCGGCGGCGCCGGCCGCGATCAGCAGGCCCGCAACGGTGGCTGCAACGACTCTTTTCTTCATTGTTGTTCTCGCTTTGGGGCGGGCGCTGCCCGCCGTGGATACCAGGTGTCGTCCCATCGAAACCCGATTGGCCGTTCAAGCCCCGCGTCTACGCCGTGCCGGGCGGACTGGGGCGGGAACGCATGCCTCGCCGCCGCGAGCGCTGTCTTCCATTGGCCGGGTGGCTATCCTTGTCCGCGCTTGAATAATGGTATCGCCCGCCAGGGCTTGCAGATCAAGGGGCGCCTGGGCGGCGCGCCGGACGGCGGGCCGGAAAACGGGCTTGCGGCATGCGTGAGGCCGAGCTTACTCAAGCAGTCCGGCTTTCGCCAAGCGCTAAAGCGTTAATGATTTTGGAAAATCTTGTTTTAATAAAAATAAGAAAAAACAGATATTCCCTTGTTGTAATTGTATAGGCTGATATCCACGGGCATGAGCATTACTTATGACAGGCAATAAGTTATGGAATGGCTTGATGGTGTCGGACAAAAAACATTGTGAAATCATAGTGCTGCCACAGCAAATATAGGCTTGGATAATCAATTTGCGACGAAAACGTTAAATCGCTCGCCGCAGCGCCGTGCTTAGCACTTGAAGTATTCAAAATCCTCAGCGCATAATGGCCGCCAACCACTCTGGATACAATCGAGTGAAGATTCTGATCATCCCGCGATAGTCGACGGGATAGACAATACATAGGAGAGTAGGCGAGATGGCAGATAAGAAATCGCTACAGACAATCGCGGCCGCGGTCACGCTGGCCCTGACATCCGGCGCTGCGCTGGCCGCCGTGTTGCCCGCCGGCACCAAGCTGGCCGCCAAGCAGGAACTGGTGCGCTCCAACGGCTCCGAGCCGGAGTCGCTGGACCCGATGGTGGTGGAAGGCGTGCCGGCCAACATCATCACTCATGACCTGTTCGAAGGCCTGACCGCCACCGACAACGAAGGCAAGCTGCAGCCGGGCGTGGCCGAGTCCTGGAAACAGACCGCGCCGACCACCTGGGTGTTCAAGCTGCGCAAGAACGCGAAATGGTCCGACGGCAGCGGCGTCACCGCCGACGATTTCGTCTACGGCATCCGCCGCCTGGTGGACCCGAAGCTGGCCGCTCCCTATGCCGGCACCTTCGGCATCTTCTTCCTGAATGGCGAGGCCATCGTCGCCGGCAAGAAGCCGGTCACCGCCATCGGCGTCAAGGCGCTGGACAAGTACACCGTGCAAGTGGACACCGCCTTCCCGGTGTCCTACCTGCCTGAGCTGATGTCCAATGCCCAGCTGGGCCCGGCGCCCAAGGCGGTGATCGACAAGTTCGGCAAGGACTGGGTCAAGCCGGGCAAGATGGTCAGCAACGGTCCCTTCGTGCTGAAAGACTGGCAAGTCAACAGCAAGGTGGTGATCGAGAAGAACGCGCAGTACTGGAACGCCAAGAATGTGCAGCTGACCCGCGTCAGCTTCCTGCCGATCGAAGATCAGAACGCCGACCAGAAGCTGTTCCAGTCCGGCCAGACCGACATGACCTACGAGATCCCGCCGGGCAGCTTCGACAAGCTCAAGAGCTCCATGCCCAAGGATCTGAAAACCTCCACCATCCTCGGCCTGCGCTACTACAGCCTGAACAACCGGGACCCGCTGCTGAAGGATGTGCGCGTGCGCAAGGCGCTGTCCATGGTGATCGATCGCGATCTGATGACCAAGAAGATCACCGGCGACGGCCAGCTGCCGTCCTACAGCGTGATGGTCAAGGGCGTGCACGGCGGCCTGCCGACCAGCTACGACTGGGCGCAATGGCCGATGGCCAAGCGCGTGGACGAGGCCAAGAAGCTGCTGGCCCAAGCCGGCGTCAAGCCGGGCACCACGCTCAAGCTGTCCTACAACACCAGCGACTACCACAAGAAGATGGCCATCTTCGTGGCCTCCGAGTGGAAGAGCAAGCTGGGCTTCAACACCTCCATGGAAAACATGGAGTTCAAGGTATTCCTGAAAAAACGTCACGACGGCGACTACCAGGTGGCGCGCAATGGCTGGCTGGCCGACTATAACGACGCCACCACCTTCCTGGCGCTGGTTCAGTGCGGCAACACCCAGAACGACAACTTCAACTGCAACAAGAAAGCGGATGAGTTGATCAAGCAGGGCAATGAAAGCACCGATCCGGCCAAGCGCACCCAGTTGCTGACCCAGGCCACCAAGCTGGTGATGGACGACTACCCGATGATCCCGGTGCTGCAGTACACGCTGCCGCGCCTGGTGAAACCGTATGTGGGCGGCTACTCGCTGAAGAATCCGGTGGATCGTTACCGCAGCAAGGATCTCTACATCATCCAGCATTGATCGCCGGCCCCGCGCCGACGCCTGCACGCCTCCAGTCCCCATGCGGGATAGGGGGCGCGCCGGCACGCGCGCTCGGCCTTGATCAGGAGACGGGGGCAACCCCGGTGTGTTGAGCGGGCGGCCGTCGCAGACGGCGCCGCCCGCCCGTGACTATCGGTGTCAATCGCCGTTGCTCCGTCCGCCGCCCGCGCATCGCGCCGGCGGCGCGCGGCGGAACGCGGCGAGTCGGAGTATCTTGCAATGTGGTCCTATACCTTGCGACGCGTGCTGTTGACGATCCCAACCGTGTTGGCCGTCATCACCGTCTGTTATCTGCTGCTGCACATGACCCCCGGCGGCCCCTTTGACGGGGAGCGCAAAGTTTCCGAGGCGGTGTTGGCCAACCTACAGGCCAAATACCATCTCGACCTGCCCCTGTGGCAGCAATACCTGTATTACCTGAAGAGCCTGCTGCAAGGCGATCTGGGCGCTTCCTTCCGTTATTCGGACTGGAGCGTCAACGATCTGGTGGCCGAGGCGCTGCCGGTGTCGGCGGCGATAGGCGGCAGCGCCATTCTGATTTCGCTGGTGATAGGCGTGGTGCTGGGCATCATCGCCGCGCTGCGCCAGAACAGCGCGGTGGATTACCTGGTGATGCTGATCAGCAATATGGGCAGCGCCTTTCCGTCCTTCATCATCGGGCCGGTGCTGGTGCTGATCTTCGCCGTCACCCTGCACTGGCTGCCGTCCGGCGGCTGGAACGATTTCGATCCGCGCTACATGATCCTGCCGGTGGCGCTGCTGACCTTCATCAACGTGGCCACCATAGGCCGGGTGATGCGCGGCAGCCTGATCGAGGTGCTGGGCAGCAACTTCATCCGCACCGCCCGCGCCAAGGGCCTGCCGATGCGCACCATCATCGTCCGCCACGCGCTCAAGCCGGCGCTGATGCCGGTGGTGACGTTGCTGGGGCCGCTGACCATTTCCTCGATCACCTCCGCCGTGGTCACCGAGTCCATCTTCTCGCTGCCCGGCCTGGGCAAGCTCATCGTCAACGGCGCGGCCAACCGCGACTACACGCTGGTGCTGGGCCTGGTGGTGCTGGTGACGGTGATCGCCGTGGTGCTCAATCTGCTGGTCGACCTGGCTTACGCCTTCCTCGATCCCAAGATTCGCTATTGACGCGCGTGACCGCGAAGGATTTCCCATGTTGAGAAGCAAACAGAAGCAAGCGGCGATCGCGCTGGAGACCCGCCTGGACGACGCCGCCGTAGAAGGCCGCAGCCCGTGGCGCGACGCGCGCATCCGCTTTTTCCGCAACCGCGCGGCCGTGGTCAGCCTGATCATCCTGTCGCTGATCGTGCTGGCCTGTATCTTTGGGCCGATGTTGTCGCCCCATACCTATGACGACACCGACTGGGACGCCATCAGCCTGGCGCCCACCTGGCAGGGCATGCACTGGTTCGGCACCGACGACCTGGGCCGCGACTTGCTGGTGCGCACCCTGATCGGCGGCCGCATCTCGTTGATGGTCGGCGCGCTGGCCACCATCGCCGCGGTGATCATCGGCGTGCTGTGGGGCGCCAGCGCCGGCTTCCTCGGCGGCAAGATCGACAACCTGATGATGCGCGTCGTCGACATGATGTACGCGGTGCCCTATCTGCTGATCGCCATCCTGATGGTGACCCTGCTGGGCCGCGAGTTCTATCTGGTGGTGCTGACCATCACCATCCTGGGCTGGATGGACATGGCGCGCGTGGTGCGCGGCCAGACGCTGTCGATCAAGTCCAAGGAATACGTGGAAGCGGCGCGCGCCATCGGCGTGTCCACCTCCACCATCATCGCCCGCCACATCGTGCCCAATCTGCTGGGCATCGTGGTGATCTACACTACGGTGACGGTGCCGGGCGTGATCCTGACCGAATCGGTGCTGTCCTTCCTGGGCCTGGGCGTGCAAGAGCCTATGACCAGCTGGGGCGTGCTGATCGGCGACGGCACCAAGACCATGGAAAGCCAGCCCTGGCAATTGCTGTTCCCCGCCGGCATGTTGTCGCTGACCCTGTACTGCGCCAACTATATCGGCGACGGCCTGCGCGACGCGCTGGACCCGAAAGATCGATGAGCCCGAGGTAGATCATTATGAGCATCTTGAAAGTCAATAATCTCGGGGTTCGGTTCCAGACCAACGACGGCATGGTCAACGCCGTCAACGGCGTCAGCTTCGAACTGGGCAAGGGCCAGACCCTGGGCATCGTCGGCGAGTCCGGCTCCGGCAAGAGCCAGACCGTGCTGTCCATCATGGGCCTGCTGGCCCGCAACGGCAGCGCCAGCGGTGAAGTGCTGTTCCACGGCAAAGACCTGCTGACCATGGGCGCGAGCGAGTTGAACGCCATCCGCGGCGACCGCGTGTCCATGATCTTCCAGGACCCGATGACCTCGCTGAACCCCTATCTGACGGTGGAGCGGCAGATGACCGAAGTGCTGGAACTGCACAAGGGCATCAGCCGGCGCGAAGCCAAGAAGCGCGCGATCGAATTGCTGGACGCGGTGCGCATTCCGGAGGCGGCGCGCCGCGTCGGCATGTATCCGCATGAGTTCTCCGGCGGCATGCGCCAGCGTGTGATGATCGCGATGGCGCTGCTGTGCGAACCGGAAGTGCTGATCGCCGACGAACCCACCACCGCGCTGGACGTGACGGTGCAGGCGCAGATCCTGACGCTGCTGAAAGACCTGCAGCGCGACTTCGGCACCTCCATCATCATGATCACCCACGACTTGGGCGTGGTGGCCGGCCTGTGCGAAAAAGTGATGGTGATGTACGGCGGCCGGGTGATGGAATACGGCGACGCCGACAGCATCTTCTACCACCCCAGCCACCCCTACACCATAGGCCTGCTGGGCGCGCTGCCGCGGCTGGACCATGACGGCAGCGAGCTGGTCAGCATTCCCGGCAACCCGCCCAATATGGCGCACATGCCCAAGGGCTGCCCGTTCTCGGAGCGCTGCACCCACAGCCTGGAGCGCTGCGCGCAAGAACTGCCGCCGCTGCAGGCCAGCAGCCACAACCCGCAGGTGATACGCGCCTGTCACAAGCCGGCCGCCGAGCTGGCGCAAGCAGCCCAGGAGGTGGCCCATGTCTGAACAAGCCAAACAGGCCATTCTTTCGGTGCGCGATGTCAAAGTGCACTTCCAGGTCAAGGGCGGCGACAGCTGGCCGTGGAGCCCCAAGAAAACGCTGAAGGCGGTGGACGGCGTCAGCTTCGACCTCTACGCCGGCGAAACCCTGGGCGTGGTGGGCGAATCCGGCTGCGGCAAATCCACGCTCAGCCGCGCCATCCTCAACCTGATCCCGGCCACCGCAGGCGAAATCGTGTGGATGGGCAAGGATTTGCGCAAGGGCAGCGACAAGGACTGGCTGGCGGTGCGCAAGGACATCCAGATGATCTTCCAGGACCCGCTGGCCTCGCTCAATCCGCGGATGACGGTGGCGCAGATCATCGGCGAGCCGCTGCGCGTGCACAAGCCGGAACTGGGGCCGGAAGAGGTGATGCGCCGCGTCAAGGCGATGATGGCCAAGGTGGGCCTGCGCGAGCAGATGATCAACCGCTATCCGCACGAGTTCTCCGGCGGCCAGTGTCAGCGCATCGGCATCGCCCGCGCGTTGATCCTGGAGCCCAAGCTCATCATCTGCGACGAGCCGGTATCGGCGCTGGACGTGTCCATCCAGGCGCAGATCATCAACCTGCTGAAGGAATTGCAGCGCGAAATGGGGCTGGCGCTGATCTTCATCGCCCACGACCTGGCCGTGGTCAAGCACATCTCCGACCGCATCCTGGTGATGTATCTGGGCCGCGAAATGGAACTGGCGGAAAAGTACGCGCTGTACGACGCGCCGTCGCATCCGTATACCCGCGCGCTATTGTCGGCCATCCCCATCCCGGACCCGAAGCTGGAAAAGAACAAGGTGATCCAGATCCTGCAAGGCGACCTGCCCAGCCCGATCAATCCGCCGTCCGGCTGCGTGTTCCGTACCCGCTGCCCGCAGGCGGAAGCGCGCTGCGCGCAAGAGACCACGCGGCTGCACCATGTCAGCGAGCAGAGTCAGACCTCCTGCCTGCTGGTCTGAGCAAGCGCGAGCCCGATGCAAGACCGCCCTTCATGGGCGGTTTTTTCATCTCCGGGCCCGGCCTTCGCTATAGTGGCGGAGCGGCCTAACCATACATTCGAACATGAAGAACACGCTCAAAATCGCCACCGGCCTGCTGGCCGCGCTGGCCTTGGGGTACTCGGCGCTGCTGTGGGCCGATTCCGACGCGCTGTGGAATATCGTCAGCCGGCAATGCCTGCCCAATCAGCAAGCCAGCGGCCAGCCGGCGCCCTGCGCCGAAGTGGACCTGGGAGGCGGCGAAGCCGGCGGCAGCGCGGTGTTGAAGGACCGCAACGGCTGGCTGCAATACCTGCTGATTCCCACCGCCCGCGTCAGCGGCATCGAAAGCCCGGAACTGCTGAACGAGCGCGCGCCGGATTACTGGGGCGCGGCCTGGCGCGCGCGCCGCTTTCTGGAGCAGCGCTACGGTCAGGCGATTCCGCGCGAATTGCTGTCGCTGACCGTCAACTCCCAGTACGGGCGCACCCAGAACCAGCTGCACATCCACATCTCCTGCACCGACGCCACCGTGCGCCAGCAACTGGAAGACCTGAAGGACAGCTTGGGCCCAGAGTGGCGCGAATTGCCGGTGGAGCTGCAGGGCCATGCTTACTGGGCGCGCACGCTGGCGGCGAATGCCGGCGGCGGGCCGGAAGTGGATCCGTTCAAGGCGCTGGCGGCGGGCCTGCCGGAGGCTGGCCTGGAGATGGGGCGCTATGGCCTGGCTTTGGTGGCGACGCGGCTGGCCGATGGCCGCGACGGCTTCATCCTGCTCAGCAGTCGCGCCAGCCTGATCGGCGCCAACCGCGGCTCGGTGGAAGAACTGCAAGATCACGCCTGCCCGCAGCTGCGCGCGCCGGCGGCCGTTAACTGACAGATTTCCACTGTCACGTTGCGCTGCCGCGACAAGCCAGCTTGGCCCGATGAGGGGATAGTTCTGGTAGAAACCTTGTGGCGGCAAGGGTTTGCCGGTCTCGATGCGCGAGTGGCTTAAATCAAGGTGGTGGGGCAATTATGCCAATCGCTTTTCAAGTGCGGACAAAGCAGATAGCATCCGTCTGCTTTTAAATAAAAGAGACAAACAGAATGAAAAAATTCGCTCTGACAGCCCTGGCTGCTGCCTGCTTCGCCGCTCCGGTACACGCTTTCGATCTGGGCTCCATGATCAGCGCCGGCACCGACCTGGTGAAATCCGCCACCCTCAGCGACGCCGACGTCAAGGCCATGGCCGCCGAGTCCCGCGTGGTGATGGACAAGCAGAACAAAGTGGCCCCGGCCTCCAACGCCTACTCCAAGCGCCTGACCAAGATGGTCAAGGGTCTGGACAGCGAAGACGGCACCAAGCTGAACTTCAAGGTTTACCTGACCAAGGAAGTCAACGCCTTCGCGATGGCCGACGGCACCGTGCGCGTGTACAGCGGCCTGATGGACAAGATGAACGACGACGAAGTGCGCTTCGTCATCGGCCATGAAATCGGCCACGTGAAACTGGGCCACACCAAGAAGGCGATGCAGCTGGCTTACGCCACCTCCGCCGCGCGCAAAGGCGCCGCCGGCAGCGGCAACGCCGTGGCCGCCAACCTGTCCGAGTCCGAGCTGGGCGGTTTCGCCGAAGCCGTGGTGAACGCGCAGTTCTCCCAATCGCAGGAAAGCGATGCCGACGCTTACTCCGTGGGCTTCCTGAAGCGCCACAACTACAATGTGCAAGGCGGCCCGGCCGCGCTGCGCAAGCTGGCGGAGCTGTACGGCAACGACAGCAGCCTGCTGGGCAGCCACCCGGCTCCTGGCGACCGCGCCGTGAAACTGGAAAAGCAGATCCAGAGCATGTAAGCGGCATCCGCCCGCAAATGAAAAAGCACCGCCATGGCGGTGCTTTTTTCATGGCCGCGCCAGCCGCTGTCCAAAACTTGCCGCGCGTCGCGAGCCGTCGCACGGTGAGTACGAGCTCAAAATGCTCATGTACCACGTGTACATTCCGCTTTTTCGCTCGTTTCCACCCGGTCTCGCCTTAGCTCGCGAGATCGTGAATGGTTGCTTTGAGCGTGTTAGCCATAGATTATTGGCTAAAATGGCTAAAAGAGATATTTTTTCAGATTAGGGCTATTATTGCCTTATCGTCATTATTTTCTCGGCGGGACTGCGATGATTACGGAATTGCCCAGCTTGGACGCCTTGCCGCGTCAGAATGCCTCCCAGGTCAAAAACAAATGGGGGGAGGTTGTGCGCCTGGTTCATCAACAGGGTAGCGTGGCTGTTACCAACCATTCGACCGTGGAGATGGTGTTGCTGGACGCCGCCACTTACCGACGGCTGGAAAATGCTGTTCAGGCGCTGAAGCAGCGCGAGCAAGCGGCGTTGGACGCGCTGAATCAGCGTTTCGACGCTCGCTTGGCCCAATTGCAACAAGCGGGCTCGGCACAGAACGTCGATAGTCTGTTTGGCGCCCAGGGTCAGTTAGGTTCGCGGCCCAAGGCCGGCGACGCGTTTTGAGCGCCGCCGCCGCGCGTCCCTTCATCCTGGTGCTTGCCGGCGTGAACGGCGCAGGCAAGAGTTCGGTGGGTGGCAGCTTGCTGGCCGAGCATGGCTTGTCCTGGTACAACCCGGACAGTTATGCGCGCGAACTGGTCAGACAACTGGGTTTGGACCCGGACAAGGCCAATGGGCAGGCATGGGAATACGGCCGGTCCCGCCTGGCGGCCGCCATTCGCGAGGGCGGCAACTTTGCGTTCGAGACCACGCTGGGAGGCCGGACCATGGCGGACATGCTTGCCGCAGCGGCTGGCAGTCACAATGTCATGATGCTGTTTTGCGGCCTGGACTCGCCGGAACGACACATTGCGCGGGTAGGCTTGCGTGTCGCCCATGGCGGCCACGATATCCCGGAGCACAAGATTCACGAGCGCTGGGTCAGCTCGCGCCTTAATCTGATTAGCCTGTTGCCGCGGCTGGCCCGGCTGCAAGTATTCGACAATAGTGCTGAAGCGGCGCCGGGGCAGGAGATTCCAGACCCGGTGCTGGTGTTGGAAACCGTCAATGGCCGGATGGTGTTTCCTGGGGTGGACGATCTTGCCGCCTTGGCCGCCACTCCGGTCTGGGCCAGGCCCATCGTGCAAGCGGCTATTGAATTGTCGCTGTCGTGAGGTCTCCCGGCCTGCGCAGCGTCAGCCGCGCTGGGCTTTGGGCGGCTTGGCCAAGTGCTTCAAGGCCTGCGCCACCGCCACCAGGCCGAAGCTGGCGGTCACCGTCATCGCCGCGCCGAAGCCGGCGCAGGACAGCCCCTGCGGACCGCGCGCCTCCGCGGTGTCGCAAGCCTGCTGCGCCGTGTCCGGATAAACCAGCTGTTCGGTGGAGAACACGCACGGAACGTGCAGCTTCTTGCCGGCTTCGCGGCTGAACTGGTGGTGGCGGCGCAGGTTGTAGCGCAGCTTGGACAGCAGTGGATCGTAAGTGACCTCGCCCAGGTCCGCCACCCGGATCTGCGTCGGATCGGTCTGACCGCCGGCGCCGCCGGAGACGATGAAAGGCTGGCGGCGGCGCACGCACCAGGCCGCCATCGCGGTCTTGATGCGCAGGCTGTCTATGCAGTCGATGATGAAATCGTAGCCCTGGCCCAGCATCTGCTCCAGATTGTCCTCGGTGACGAAATCCTCGATCTCCACCACCTGGCAGACGGGGTTGATCGCGCGCACGCGCTCGGCCAGCGCGCTGACCTTGGCCATGCCGTAATTGGGGTCCAGCGCCGGCAATTGGCGGTTGGTGTTGGATTCGGCCACATTGTCCAGATCGATCAGCGTCAGCTTGCCGATGGCGCTGCGCGCCAGCGCCTCCACCGCCCAGGAGCCGACGCCGCCGACGCCGACCACGCAGACGTGGGCGGCCTGGAAGCGGGCCAGCGCCTCCGGTCCGTAGAGACGGGCGATGCCGCCGAAGCGGCGTTCCAGATCAGCGTTGTGGGTGTCCATGCCTGCAATCGTCAATATTCAAATCGGCGAAGGATACTGCAAGCTCCGGCCGCTGACCAGTGCCGCCGCCGCCGGCGCGGCCTTTGTCCCTGCTCAAAAAAATCCAGCTTAAGTGACTGATTGCTGGGAACCTTTCACCGCCGGGGCTATCCTTCAATTCAGGTCGGCCATGAAGCGCTTCCTGCGCTTCCTCTGGCCGGCCGGCCTTTGTCACAGCAAGGGAGATTCCCATGAAGCAGCAAAGATTCGATATTGATCTGGACAAGCATTACAACGCCACCGTCGTGGTCGCCTGCGAGGAATGCGGCCATGAACTCCGCCAACATCTCAAGTCCCTGCACCCCGACAGCGTGCTGCGCTGCCACTGCGGCGCCCACATGGCCGTGAGCCCGCTGACCGTTCAACAGGCCGAGCGCCGCGTAAGCGAGATCAAGCAATCGTATCGAATCCACTAAGCCACTGCTGACAATCTGAGAGTGTCTCCGCCGGCCGTTTCGGGCCGGACTTGCCGGGCATAACCCGGCCTCCCGCAGCAGCAACACGGCGACCGCAAGGTCGCCGTTTGTATTGGCCGTTCTTGAGCGGCCGGTCCATCAATCCGTGGCCAGATGCGCGTCGTAGTCGTGGAAACCGTCCTCCACCGCCGGCAGGATGTCGACGAACTCGAAAAAGGGTTCGGTGACGAGCCGGCTGTCGCGCAGCGCATCGATCAGATAATAGAAGTCCTTGATCGATTCGGTCTCGAACAGCGCGATATCGCTGCAGCGGGTGGTGAAGGCCTCGGCGTCGAACCAACGCATGCGCACCGCCGGGTAGCGCGCATAGATAGGCTTCAGGGTTTCCGTTTCGAAGCGCCGGCGCTCGGGCCTGCTCAGACGCAGCCAGTTGGGATGGACGCGCAGCAGCGCGAAGAAGGCATAGCTTTGGCTCATGATTCCGCTTTCATTGAGGATGGACGACGCTTTCAATGTATCCGCCCTTGTCAGCGGGTAAAACTCGTGTTCTGCTAAGCCTTTGTCGCCGTCTTTCCGCAGTTGGCCCCATGGCCGCGGCGCAAGCCTTCCCCCCTTACGGGCCGCCGCATGCCGATGATCCCGCAAGCCCGCAAACAGCCCGGCCAAGCTCGCTCCCGCCACGTGGTGGCGGCGATTCTGGAGGCGACGGCTCGCATTCTGGAGCGCGACGGCTATGCCGGACTGACCACCAACAGGGCGGCGGAACTGGCCGGCGTAGGCATAGGCTCGCTCTACCAGTACTTTCCCAACAAGCAGGCGCTGGTGGCGGCGCTGCACCGCCGCCACGGCGAGGAAACGCTGGCGACGGTGCGCGAGGCCTTGCGGCTGAGCGCCGGCCAGCCGTGGCCTGCGCAACTGGAACAACTGGTGTCGGCCTGCCTGCGTCTGCATCTGGCCGCGCCGGGCCTGCACCGGGTGCTGGAGCGGGAGTGGCCGCAGTTCGATTTGCCGCCGGCGGACAATCCGCTGGACCTGGAGCTGTTGGCCTGCGTGGAGGCTTGGCTGGCCGATAGCGGCTTGCCCGCCGCGCGCGCGCCGCGCCTGCTGCGCATGGCGGATAGCCTGCTGCATGGCCTGGCGCTGGACGCCGGCGCGGAGCAGGCCGAGTTGACGCGCTGCATTGCGGCGGCGCTGAGCGCTTACCTGGCCTTGCCGGCCGATGGCGACAAGATTTCCACCTTATGAAGGAGCGAACCATGCAATGGATTGATGTGCGCAGCGACACCGTGACCCAGCCGACGCCGGCGATGCGCGAGGCGATGTTCAACGCCGAGGTGGGCGACGACGTCTACGGCGACGACCCCACGGTGCGGGCGCTGGAACAATTGGCGGCGGAGAAGCTGGGCAAGCAGGCGGCGTTGTTCGTGCCCACCGGCAATTTCGGCAACCAATTGGCCATCTTCACCCACTGCCAGCGCGGCGACGAGGTGATTCTGGAAGAGGGCTGCCACATCGTCTGGCACGAAACCGGCGGCGCGGCGGTGATAGGCGGCGTGCAACTGCGCACCGTCGCCGGCGTGGACGGGGTGATGACGCCGGAGGCGATAGAACAGCGCATCCGCGTCGGCGAGGACATCCACTGGCCGCGCACCGGCTTGATCTGTCTGGAAAACGCGCATTGCAACGGCCGGGTGATCCCGCTGGCGGCGATGGCGGCCAGCGCCGAAGTGGCGCGCCGCCACCAGGTGCCGGTGCACCTGGACGGCGCGCGCATCTTCAACGCCGCCGCCCATCTGGGCTGCGCAGCGAGCGAGATCGCCCAATACGCCGATTCGGTGATGTTCTGCCTGTCCAAGGGCCTGGCCGCGCCGGTGGGCTCCATCCTGGCCGGCGACGCCGATTTCATCGCCCGCGCGCGCCGCAACCGCAAGCTGCTGGGTGGCGGCATGCGCCAGGCCGGCGTGATCGCCGCGCCCGGCATCGTGGCGCTGAACGAGATGGTGGAGCGGCTCAAGGATGATCACGCCAATGCCCGCTACCTGGCCGAGCGGCTGGCGGCGCTGCCCTGCGTCGAGGTGAAGCCGGAGGACGTGCACATCAATATGGTGTGGTTCCGCCTCACCGCCGACATCGACGTGGCCGAACTGATGGCCGCGCTGCATCAGGCCGGCATCAAGGCCAACCCGCCGGAAGGCGGGCTGATGCGCATCGTCACCCACTGGCAGGTACAGCGCGAAGACCTGGACCGGCTGGTGGATGCGCTGCAGCGGGTGTTGTCCGACTGAGCCGTGCCCCGGCGCCGTGGCTCAGCCATGGCGCCGGGCGCCAGGGTCACGCCTGCCGCTCGGGAACGGCCGGCCGCAGCGGCAGGACGGCCAGCGCCAGCGCGGCGTCTATGGCATGGCGCTGGGCTTGCGGCGCCAGCGTTTGCTCCCGGCCATTGCCGCGCAGGATGGATAAGCCCTCGATCAAGGCGACGATGAGCACCGCGCGTTCCCTAAGCACGCTGTCGGGCGCGTCCGCCGGCGCCTCGCGACGCAGCAGCGCGCAGACCCGGTCGGTATAGCCGGCGTAGAAAGTCTTGAGCGCCGCATCGGCGGCCTCGCTGCGGCTGGAGAGCGCCCACAGCTCCCAGAGCAGCTTGCAGTCGCCGTGCCGCAGCTGTGTTTCCAGCACAAAGTCCAGCGCGCCGGCCAGGCTGGCGGGCGCGTCCAGCATCAGCTCATCCCAGTCTTCCAGGTAGCGCGCCATGACGCCTGCCATCACCGCGTCGATGTTCTTGAAGTAGTACTGGACATGGCTGATGCCCACCCCGGCTTCCGCCGCGATGGCGCGCATGCGGAAGCCCTGTCCGCCGTCGCGGGTCAGCACCCGCATCGCCGCGCGCAGAATCGCCTCCCGTCTTTCCTCTCCCTTGGCCGACATCCTTCCTCCTTCGTGATCGTCCGACATTGCTGATGCGCCAGTTTAATTGTTCAAACGACCAAGTTCATGTTTTAATATTGGTCAATTGACCAAAACTGGAGTGAGGCATGACTTCTTCAGGCGTTGTTCTCGTTGGCGGCAGCGGCGTGGTGGGCGCGCAAGTGGCGGCCTTGCTGGCGCGGCGCAGGCCGGATCTCAAGCTCGTCATCGCCGGCCGTCGTCTCGACGCGGCCCAAGCGGTGGCGCAGCGATATGGCGCCGAGGGGATGGCGATGGAGGTGGACGCGCCGACGCTGCCGGAATCTCTCCAGCGCGCGCTCATCGTGGGTTTGGTCAACGATGGGCATGACCGGCTATTGCGGCTGGCGCTGGCCCAGGGCCACGCCTACCTTGACGTCACCCGCTGGACGGAACGACAGAAACAGGCGCTGCTGACCGTGGCCGCGCATGGGCATCCTCGCGCGCCGGTGGTGCTGTCATCGGCCTGGATGGCCGGCGTGGCCAGCCTTGTGGCGCGAGACGCGGCGAGGGCCGTCGCCGAGGTCGAGCGCGTCGGCATCGACATTTTGTTCGCGATGGCGGATCAGGCGGGGCCGAATTCCACCGCCTACATGGACCGCCTGTCCGAGCCGTTCCACACCATGGCAGGGGGCGAATGGGTCAAGCGCGGCGGTTTTCTCGATGGCCGCGTCGCGGACTTCGGCGCCGGCGGACGCCACCGGGTTTACCGTTTCGATACCCCGGATCAAGCGAATCTGCCCGCCATCGTCGGCGCCGCGCAGGTGGATGCGCGCATAGGCTTCGACGACGGCAAAGCCACCGCCTTGCTGCATCTGCTGGTGCGCAGCGGCATATGGCGGCTGCTGTCGCGGCCGATGTTCAATAGCGCGCGGCAGGCGCTGCTCTACAATCCGGGGCCGGGCGCGGCTCACCGCATCCGCATTGCCGTCGCGGGCAGGGACGCCGCCGGCCGGCCGAGCGGAACAACCGTGCAGCTGGCGGACCCGCTGGGGCAAGCGCATCTGACCGCCTTGGGCGCCGTTTTGCAGATCGAGCATCTATTGGGGGCCGACGCGCCGCCCGCCGGCGTCTATCTGGGCGAGGCGCTGCTGGACCCCGAGCACGCCTGCCGCCAGTTGCGGGCGGAAGGGGTGGAGATCACCGCGGTCTGAACTTCGGGCGCCGGGGCGTGGCGCATTTGGCGTTGGCGGCGCGGGGTGCTAACCTCGCGGCCATTGATTCGCAACCGTGATGACGCCGATGTCCGACTATAACGCCCCCGATTCCCACGCCTGGCTGGAAAGCCTGGACGATCCCGCCGCCGCCGCATGGGTGGCCGGGCAGAACGCGCGCGCGCAGGCGCTGCTGGACGCCGATCCGCGTTTCGCCGGCCTGCGCGACGAAATCCTCGCCCATCTGCGCGACACCCGCCAGATTCCGTTCTGCGCCGAGCACGACGGCTGGCTGTACAACTTCCACCAGGACGAAGCCCATCCGCGCGGCATTTACCGCCGCAGCACGCTGGCGGCCTACCGCGCCGCCGAGCAGGACTGGCAGACGGTGCTGGACATCGACGCGCTGGCCGACGAGGCCGGCGAGGACTGGTATCTGGACGGGGTGTCCCACTGCACGCTGGCGCCGCTGCAAGCGATGGTGCACCTGACCGCCGGCGGCGGCGACGCCGGCATCGCCCGCGAATACGATCTGGCCGCCGGCGCGTGGCGGCCGGACGGCTTCAGCTTTCCGGAAGGCAAGAGCCATGTGGCCTGGCGCGATCCGGACAGCGCCTGGGCCTGCCCCGGCTGGCCGGGCGCGCCGCTGACCCGCGCCGGCTACCCGCGCGAAGTGTGGCTGGTGGAGCGCGGCGAGGAAGGGCGGCATGCGTGGAGCCAGGTGTTCGCCGCCAGCGAAGACGCGATGATGGTCGCCGCCTGGCGCTTCCTCGACGCCGACGGCGCGACGCTGGACCTGATCGAGTGCTCGGACAGCTTCTACAGCAAGACCTACCATCTGATCGACGAAGCGCTGGAGACCCACGCGCTGCCGCTGCCGCCCAAGGCGGAACTGGAGGCCTATCTGCACGGCGATCTGATCGTCAAGCTGGCCGAGGACTGGGACGCCGCCGGGGCCCGCTATCCGGCCGGCGCCTTGCTGGCGGTGGCGCTGGAGCCGCTGCGCCAGGGACGGATAGACGCGCAACTGCTGGTGGCGCCGCAGCCGCGGCTGGCGGTGGAATCGGTGGAGACCACCCGCGCCAGCGTGGTGGTCAATCTGCTGGACCAGGTCAAGAGCCGGCTGCTGGCCTTCGACAAGATCGACGGCGTCTGGCGCGAGCGCGCGCTGCCCACGCCCAGCGGCGGGGTGATCGAGTTCGCCGATCAACCCTGGGACAGCGACATCCTGTGCTACAGCTTCAGCGATTTCCTGACCCCGACCGGCCTGTACCGGCTGGACGTGGCCAGCGGCCAACAGGAATGCCTGCGCCGTCAGCCGGAGGCTTTCGATCCGGCCGACTTCGTCGCCGAGCAATGGCAGGCGCGCGCGCCGGACGGCGAAAGCATTCCCTATTTCGTGGTGCGCCGCCGCGACGCGCCGCTGGACGGCGCCACGCCCACCTTGCTGTACGGCTACGGCGGCTTCGAAGTGCCGATGATGCCTTACTACGTGGAGAACTTCGGCCCGCACTGGCTGCAACGCGGCGGCGCCTTCGCGCTGGCCTGCATCCGCGGCGGCGGCGAGTTCGGCCCCGGCTGGCACCAGGCGGCGCAGGGGGTGAACCGCCAGGTGGGCTTCGACGACTTCATCGCGGTGGCGGAAGACATGGTGGCGCGCGGCCTGACCGCACCGGCCAAGCTGGGCATAGAGGGCGGCAGCAACGGCGGCCTGCTGGTGGGCGCCTGCATGACGCAGCGGCCGGAATTGTTCGGCGCGGTGGTGTGCGAAGTGCCGCTGCTGGACATGCTGCGCTACACCGAGCTGCTGGCCGGCGCCAGCTGGATAGACGAATACGGCGATCCGGAGGATCCGGCGCAGCGGCCGGCGCTGGAGGCGTATTCGCCCTACCACCGGCTGCGCGGCGATCTGGCCTATCCGCTGGCCCTGTTCACCACCAGCGCCAAGGACGACCGGGTGCACCCGGCGCATGCGCGCAAGATGGTGGCGCGCATGCAGGAGCTGGGCCACGACGCGCTGCTATTGGAAACCGAGGCCGGCGGCCATAGCGGCAACGCCGGCCAGGAACAGACCGCGCAGGAACTGGCGCGGGTGCTGGTCTATCTGTATCAGCGGCTGATGGATTGAGCGGAGGCGGGCGCTGCCGCCGCCGCCAGCGCCGGCAGCTCCTCCAGGAAGGCCGCGCGCGAGCGCACGCCGGCGGTGCCCGGTTCTTTCTTGTCGTCCTGGATCAGGCGTACGAAGACCAGCGAGCGTTCGCCCTTATTGGCCCAGCCCACGTACCAGCCGTAGGGATGTTCCTCGTCGAACTCGCCGTCCGCCTTGCGCGGATAGGCCATGCCGGTCTTGCCGTGCGCCTGCCAGCCGTCCGCCGCCGCGCTGGCCTCGGCGATCTTCATCGTCAGTTCCTGCGCGCGCTTGGATACCGGCAGCTCAAGATTGACCAGCTTGCGCAGGAAGGCCAGCTGTTCCAGCGGCGACACCTGCAGCGAGGAGGCGATCCAGGCGCGCTCCAGCCCATTGTGCTTGCCGGGGTCGCCGCTGAAATCGGCGTTGCCGTAGCCGAAGGCGTCGGCGTAACGGCTTAGCCGCGCCTCGCCCAAGGCCTGGGCGATCCGCTGCGAATACCATACCACCGAATATTTCAGCCAGCGCACCGGATCGGTGGGCTGTTTCCAGTTGTCGCCGCCCCAGTCCACATCGCCGTTCCGATACGGCAGCGCCGGCTGGTGCTCGCTCAGGAGGAAGCCGGAGTCGAAGCCCATCACGCTGAGCGGCAGCTTGAAGGTGGAGGCCGGGGTGTAGCGCTGTTCGCAACTGCCCTGTTGCAGCAGGATGTCGCCGCTCTTGGCGTCAGCCAGCAGCGTGCACAAGGTGGCGGCGTGGGAGGGGAGGCTGAACAGGCCGGCGCTGAGCAGGCAGGCGGAGGCAAGGCGTAGAGTGGTCATGGCGGTTTCATCTATTGGTTTGGGTGCGGCTTGGCCGCGGCCAGCTGTCTGATCGAAAAACGCCGCCAGAAGTTCCATGCCCGGTCCGGACTAGCGCGCTTGCTGCCGTTTCAGCCAATCGACGGGCGGCGAGCCCAGCCTTTGCGCGAACACCCGGCTCAGCGCGGCCGGGCTGGCATAGCCCACCTGGGCGGCGATGCGCTTGAGCGGCTGGCCCTGTAGCAGCATGTGACGGACCACGGCCAAGCGCCAGTCGGTCAGGTAGTCCAGCGGCGGCAGGCCGACTTGTTGCCGGAAGCGGGCGGCGAAGCGCGCGCGCGACATGCCGGCCTGTTCCGCCAGCAGTTCCACGGTCCAGCCGCGCTCGGGGCTGGCATGGATGGCGTTGACGGCGCGCGCCAGCTTGGGGTCGGACATGGCGGCGAAGATGCCGCTGTGGATCTGGCCGGCGTCTATCACCACGCGTATCGCCTGGATCAGGAAATATTCCATCAAACGGTCCAGCGCCGCCTGGCGGGCGAAGCGCTCGGAGAAGGCCTCGTCGAACAAGAGCTGCAGCGTGGACAGCAAGCCCGGCGCGTCGTCCAGGTACAGCACCAGGCATTCCGGCAGCGCCAGCGCCAGCGGCCCGCCGGTCTGGAAGCCCAGGTCCAGCTTGGCGCAGACCAGGTCGGCGCCGCGTTCGCCCTCCGGCAGCAGGGTGTGGGCGCTGGGGCGCGGAAACAGCAAGGCGCAGGGGCGGTCGGTGTCCAGCACCAGAACGTCGCGCAGGGTGCAGCGCAGGCGTCCGCCCTTGAGCAAGTGCAGATGACCGGCCATTGCGCCAGGGTCGAAGTCGGCCAGATGGCATAGATTGCCATGATGGAACACGCGCGCGGAGAAGGCGCTTTGCTGCAGCAAGGGCGTCAACAAGTCCATTTCGATACGATCTGCAAAGTTTTCGAGACGATAGACCGCTGATTGTATTGCAAGATGGCTCCTGTGCAGTCCCCATTGTCGTTCAACCCGAGAGTCAGGAGCCCATCATGCCCCGCATCCCCACCGTAGACCGCCATCAAGCCAGCCCGGAACTGGGCGCCACTCTGGACGCCGTCAAGGCCAAGCTGGGCAAGGTGCCCAATCTGTTCGCCACATTCGCCCAGTCTCCGGCGGTGTTGAACGCCTATCTGGGTTTCTCCGAAGCCCTGGCCAAGGGCAAGCTCAGCGCGCGCCAGCGCGAGGTGATCGCCTTGGCCGCCGCCCAGGCCAATGCCTGCCAGTACTGCCTGTCCGCCCATAGCCTGATGAGCAAGGGCGCTGGCCTGAGCGAGGCCGACATCCAGGCGGCGCGCGCCGGAGAGGCCGCCGACGCGCAAACCGGCGCGATCGCCCGGCTGACCGCGCAAATCGTCAGCCAGCGCGGCGTGTTGTCCGATCAGGATCTGGCCGCGGCGCGCGCCGCCGGCGTCGACGACGGTCTGCTGGTGGAGGTGATCGCCGCGGTGGCGCTGAACACGCTGACCAATTACGCCAATCTGATCGCCGGCACCGAGATCGATTTCCCGGTGGTGGACTTGTAGACGACGGTTGCCGCTGATTGAGCACGGCCGAGGCTTGGCCGGCGTACTTGGGTATGCCGGCGGCCTTGGCCGTTTTCGTGCTGACCTTGTCCCGCTCAGCAGTGCAGCCGGGCGTGACGCTGGCGCAGCGCCTGCGGCGCAAAGGCCGGCGCGGCGGCTTCCGGCGCGCGGCAGCATTGTTCGGCGCAGTCGCTGAGGCGTTCCAACTGCCGCTGCAGCGCGGCGGCGTCGCAATGCGCCAGCGGCTGGCGGTTCCACAGCACCCAGTCCTGGCTGTGCGCGGATTGGCCTATCACCGGCTTGAGCGGGTCGTCGCTGAACAGGTTCTGCCGCAGCGGCGGCGCGTCCGCTTGCGCCTGCTGCGGCGACAGGCAGCAGAACATCAGCAGTTGATGCGCCGGCTGTTCGCTCAGATGCAGCGCGTGTTCGCCCACTTGCAGGGTGAACAGCGCGTTGTCGATCTGTTCCGGCGGCTGCAGCGATAGGGATTGGCAAAGTTCGGCGACGGCGTGTTGGAAAGGCGTGGGCATGGTTTTTCTTTTTTGGATGAGGGAAGGGAAGCCGGCCGCGCGCGGCGGCCGGCGGCATGGCGCTTATTCCGAGCGCTGTGGGCGCTTGGTCAGCAGTTGCTGCATTACCGTGGCGTACTGAGCACGCCACGGTTCCACCGTGACGGGTTTATCCGCCGGCGAGGAAGGCTGCTCGGCTGACGGGTCCGCAGGGGCTGCGGGCTCATCCAGCCAGCCTTGCAGCAGCGCTCCGCCAATCGCGGGCATGGTTTTGGCCAGTTGGAGATCGGTCATCTGCCACAGCGGCGCGGAAATCTCGATGGAGGTTTTACTGAACGCGCTGCCGGTGCCGGCATCGGCATGGCGATGGCTCAAGGCCAGGGTGCGCATCGCCTCGCTTCCGCACTGCTTGAGCGGCCCTTCCGGCAATTGCGACAACATCTCGCGGTGCAGGCGGGTGACGTCTGCGCCGCTGGCGTGCAGCGCGTGCAGGTCTTGATCGCTGGGCAGCGGCAATTGCTTCAGGGTGTCCTTGATCAGCGCGGCAATCTCGATGTGGCTGAGCGAGTCCGGCGCCATCTCTCCATGCGCCATCTGTTGTTTCACGTTCTGCAATTTCTCGTGCGATGCCGGCACGCGGAAGGCGCCGTCCATATTGCACTTATCCGCCAGACTGGCCTGGAACGTATCGCACAGGCGGCAGAAATTGGCGGCGAACGACGCGGTGAGATGGGACACGGGCGCTTGCTGAGCGCTGGCCGCGGCCGGCTTGGCCTGGCCGGCCAGCGTGCGCACCCAGTCCGGAATCGCGCCGAAGAAGCGGGTGACCCGGCCGCACAGCGGCTGGAAGAAACGGCGCACATCGGACAGGCACTCGCTCAAGACCGCATGGGCCTTGCCGCGGCTTTCGGCGCTGTCGTCGATGCGCACCGGCTTGCCGTTGAGGCTGCCGACTTGGGCGGCGGGGGCCTCGGGGGCCGGGGCGGGGGCTTGGCCGGCATTGGGCCGGATGGAGGTAAAGCCGAGAAATACCATGGTGGCGCTCCAGTGGCGTTGAAATGGGCGCCATTACAGCGCGCCGTTGTAACA
>NZ_JAJOHW010000062.1 GCF_021129195.1 Chromobacterium aquaticum
CCACCGCCGCGCCGGCCGCGCCGCCCAGCGCGCCGCCGACGATGGTGGAAGTATCCGCCAGGGCGGTGGAGGCCAGGCCGGCCAGGCTCAGCGAAATGATGACAAGTGCGCGTTTCATGCGGCTAACTCCCGAATTTGAACAGATGGCCCAGATTAACCGTTTGGTTGACAGCCAGCTGTATCGAATTGTTAGGGATTGTTCGCTCTTGTTAGTACTACACAACTTCTCGAATTTATATGTAGCCGGACGGCATGAAAAATGGCGGAGCACCCCAAGGCGCTCCGCCATTTTTCATTCGAACCTTAACGATCCTGCGGGATCAGCCCCGCGGCCGCACCAGCTGCCAGGCCCGGCCCAGATAGCTCACCGCGCCGAAGCCGCTCCACACGTGCACCAGGCGGGTGAACGGGAAGATCACGAACAAGCTCATGCCCATGAACAGGTGCGCCTTGAACACCGGCGAGGCCTCGACGATGAAGATGGCCGCGTCGCCGCGCAGGGTGACGATGTGCTGGGCCCAGCTCATCAGCAACACCATCTCGTGGCCGTCCAGATGCTGCGCCGACACCGCGATGGTGCTGAGGCCCAGCAGCAAGGTGGCCAGAATCCACAGCAACACCAGCTTGTCGCGCCAGGTGGTGTTGGCCGCCAGCCGGTCACAGGTAAAGCGACGGTGCAGCAGGATCAGGATGCCGATCAGGCACAGGCCGCCCATGATGCCGCCGGCCGTCATCGCGAACACTTGCTTGAAGCTGTGGCTGACACCCAGCGCGCCCCATACCGCCAGCGGGGTCAGCAGGCCGACCAGATGGCCGAAGAACAGGCCGATGATGCCGAGGTGGAACAGGATGTTGCCCAGCCGCAGCTGGCCGCGGTACAGCAGCTGCGAGGATTCGCTCTTCCAGCTGTATTGCTCGCGGTCGAAGCGGATCAGGCTGCCCAGCAGGAACACCGCCAGCGCGATGTAGGGGTAGATGCCGAATACGAATTGGTGCAGATAGTTCATGTTGCTCTCCTGGCAGCGGGATTCAGCCCTGCGGCCGCTGCGGGTAAAAATTCACCGGGGCGATGGCCGGCCGCGCCGGCTTCAGCAGCGGCTCCACGCCGTCCGCGCCGGGGCCGAAGGTCTCCAGCATCTCGTCCATGTCGCGCACCGGCGGCACGGTCAGCGCTTCCGGCGCCACCGGCGACAGCAGCACCAGCCCCTGCAACACGCCGGCGTAGTGGGAATGGCTGTCGGCCAGCTTGGCGGCGACGTGGGCGATCACATGCACCGCGTCGGAAAGCAGGCGGGTGGCCTCCTCCGGCTGGCACTGCCCCAGGAACTCCAGGAACAGCGGCAGGTAGTCCGGCAGCTCGTTCGCAGCCGGCTCGAAACCCTGGGCCTGGTACTCGGCCAGCAGGTCCACCATGGCCTGGCCGCGGGCGCGGTCCTCGCCGTGGATATGCTCGAACAGGTGCAGCGAGTGGCTGGGATTGCGGTCGAAGGTCTGCACATAGCGTTCTTGCAAGGTGATCAGATCCTCGCCCTCCAGCGACAGCAGCAGCGGTTCCAGCAGCCGGGCGACGCGCGGCTCGGCCGCCACTTCGGCGCGGATGTCGTCCGCCGCCGCGAGCAGTTCCGGCTCCGGGTAGCACAGCAGCGCCGACATTGCCTGATAGATGCGCATGGCGTTCTCCTTCACTGACCGGAATTGGACTTGCGGTCGCGCCGCATGTCGTGGAACACGATGGGGGTCGCCTTCTTCTTGCCGAACAGGCTGGCCTCGGACTCGCCGCCGGAGCAGCCGTTGCCGAAGGTGAAGCCGCAGGACGCCTTGTCCTCGAAGGTGTTTTCCACCAATTCCTTGTGGCTGGACGGAATCACGAAGCGGTCTTCGTAATTGGCGATGGCCATCACCTGGTACATCTCTTCCACCTGGGCCGGGTTCAGATGCGTGCCCTTGAGAGTGGCGGCGTCCGACACCTTCTCCACGCTCTTCTTGCGCATATAGCGCCGCATCGCGACCATGGTTTCCAGCGCCTTCACCACCGGCTCTTCCTTGCCCGCGGTCAACAGATTGGCCAGGTACTGGATGGGGATGCGCAAGTCCTTGACGTCCGGAATGATGCCGTTCTCGCCTATCAGGCCGTTTTCCATCGCGGACTGGATCGGCGACAGCGGCGGGATGTACCACACCATGGGTAGGGTCCGGTATTCCGGGTGCAGCGGGAAAGCCACTTTCCACTCCATCGCCATCTTGTAGACCGGGGAGCGCTGCGCGGCGTCGATCCAGCTTTGCGGAATGCCCTGCTTCTGCGCCTCGGCGATCACCTCCGGCGCGTTCGGATCCAGGAACACGCCCAGCTGCGCCTCGTACAGGCTCTTCGGATCTTCCACCGCAGCGGCTTCGTCTATCTTGTCGGCGTCGTACAAGAGCACGCCCAGGTAGCGGATGCGGCCGACGCAGGTTTCCGAGCACACGGTCGGCTGGCCGCCCTCGATGCGCGGGTAGCAGAAGGTGCACTTCTCGGCCTTGCCGGAGGTCCAGTTGTAATAAATCTTCTTGTACGGGCAGCCGGACACGCACATGCGCCAGCCGCGGCATTTGTCCTGATCGATCAGCACGATGCCGTCGTCTTCGCGCTTATAGATGGAGCCGGACGGACAGGAAGCGACGCAGGCCGGGTTCAGGCAGTGTTCGCACAGGCGCGGCAGATACATCATGAAGGTGTTCTCGAAGGCCGAGTACATTTCCTTCTGGATGCCTTCAAACAAGGCGTCCTTGCTGCGCTTGGAGAATTCGCCGCCCAGATCGTCTTCCCAGTTCGGGCCCCATTCGATCTTGTCCATCTTCTTGCCGGTCAGCACCGACACCGGCCGCGCGGTGGGCGGAGTCTGCATTTCCGGCGCGTTCTGCAGGTGTTCGTAATCGTAGGTGAACGGCTCGTAGTAATCGTCTATCGCCGGCATATTGGGGTTGGCGAAGATATTGCCCAGGATTTTCAGCCGTCCGCCCTGACGCGGCTCCAGCTTGCCGTTGGGCTTGCGCACCCAGCCGCCCTTCCATTTTTCCTGGTTCTCCCATTCCTTGGGGTAACCGATGCCGGGCTTGGTTTCCACATTATTGAACCAGGCGTATTCGACGCCGTCGCGGCTGGTCCAGACGTTCTTGCAGGTGACCGAACAAGTGTGGCAGCCGATGCACTTGTCCAGGTTCAGCACCATGCCGATTTGAGCGCGGATTTTCATTCTTTATCTCCTGCCGGACTATCCATCCAGTCCACCTTGTTCATCTTGCGCACCACCACGAATTCGTCGCGGTTGGCGCCCACGGTGCCGTAGTAATTGAAACCCCAGGACAGTTGCGCGTAACCGCCAATCATGTGGGTGGGCTTGGTCACCGCGCGGGTCACCGAGTTGTGGATGCCGCCGCGCTTGCCGGACACTTCCGCGCCCGGCACGTTCACGATCTTCTCCTGAGCGTGGTACATCAGCGTCATGCCCTGAGGCACCCGCTGCGATACCACCGCGCGGGCGGTCAGCGTGCCATTGACGTTGAACACCTCGATCCAGTCGTTGTCCACGATGCCGGCCTTCTTGGCGTCATCCTCGGACAGCCACACGTGCGGACCGCCACGGCTCAGGGTCAGCATGCGCAGATTGTCGGAATAGGTGCTGTGGATGCCCCACTTCTGGTGCGGGGTCAGGAAGTTCAGCACCAGCTCGTGATTGCCGTTGCCGCGCTTGCCCAGCACCGCCTGGGTGGTTTTCAGATCCACCGCCGGCTTGTACACGCACAGGCCTTCGCCGAAGGCGCGCATCCATTGGTGATCCTGGTAGAACTGCTGACGGCCGGTGATGGTTCTCCAAGGGATCAGCTCGTGCACATTGGTGTAGCCGGCGTTGTAGCTGACTTCTTCGCTTTCCAGGCCGGACCAGGTGGGCGAGGAAATGATCTTGCGCGGCTGCGCCTGCACGTCGCGGAAGCGGATGCTGTCATGCTCGCGCGGCTTGGCCAGATGGGTGTGATCGCGGCCGGTGATCTTGGACAGCGCGTCCCAGGCCTTCACCGCCACGTGGCCGTTGGTTTCCGGCGCCAGCGTCAGAATCATCTCGGCGGCGTCGATAGCGGTTTCCAGCTTGGGCTGGCCCTTGCCGGCACCCTGGCTCGCCACCTGGTTCAGGCCGCGCAGGATGTCCACTTCATGGCCGGTTTTCCAGTTGATGCCCTTGCCGCCGTTGCCGGCTTTTTCCAGCAAGGGGCCGATGGTGGTGAACTTGTCGTAGATCGCGCCGTAGTCGCGCTCCACCACCGTCATCTTGGGCATGGTCTTGCCCGGCACCGGCTCGCACTCGCCTTTTTTCCAGTCCTTGGGATCGAAGGGCTGGCCCAGTTCTTCCGGGGTGTCGTGCATCAGCGGGGTCAGCACCAGGTCCTTCTGCACGCCCAGGTAGTCCTTGCCGATCTCGGACAGCTTCTTGGCGAAGCCCTTGTAGATCTCCCAGTCGGTGCGCGACTGCCACAAGGGTTGCACCGCTTCGGACAGCGGGTGGATGAAGGGGTGCATGTCCGAGGTGTTGAGGTCGTCCTTCTCGTACCAGGTGGCGGTGGGCAGCACGATATCGCCGTACAGGCAGGTGGTGGACATGCGGAAGTCCAGCACCACCAGCAGGTCCAGCTTGCCTTCCGCCGCCGGGCGCACGGTGATTTCGGTGGGCTTGATGCAGTCGTCTTCCGAATTCAGCACCGCGTTCTGGGTGCCCAGCAGGTATTTGAGGAAGTATTCATGGCCCTTGCCGGAGCTGCCCAGGATGTTGGAACGCCACACAAACATATTGCGCGGGAAGTTCTGCGGGTTGTCCGGGTCGTTGCAGGCCAGGTCCAGCTTGCCGGACTTGAGGCCGTCCACCACGTAGGCGGCGGCGTCCTGGCCGGCGGCGGCCGCGGCGCGGGTCACCTCCAGCGGGTTGGCGGACAACTGCGGCGCGGACGGCAGCCAGCCCATGCGCTCGGCCTTGGCGTTGTAGTCGATCAGCGCCATGCCGGCCATGCGGCCGTCGGCGGTGGGCGCCAGGATTTCGCCGACGCCCAGTTTTTCATGCCGCCACTGGCTGGTATGGGCATAGAAGAAGCTGGTGCCGTTCATCTGCCGCGCCGGGCGGTTCCAGTCGCCGGCGAAGGCCAGCGGCGCCCAGCCGGTTTGCGGACGCAGTTTTTCCTGGCCCACATAGTGGCACCAGCCGCCGCCGGATTGGCCGATACAGCCGCACAGCATCAGCATATTGATGATGCCGCGGTAGGTCATGTCCATGTGGTACCAGTGGTTCAGCGCCGCGCCGACGATGACCATGGACTTGCCCTGGGTCTGATCGGCGTTCTGCGCGAACTCGCGCGCCACCTGGATCACCAGTTCCGGCTTCACGCCGGTGTGCTTTTGCTGCCAGGCCGGGGTGTAGGGCACATCGTCCATGTAGTCGACGGCGACATTGCCGCCGCCCAGGCCACGGTCTATGCCGTAGTTGGCCGCCATCAGGTCGAATACCGTGGCCACCAGGGTTTCGCTGCCGTCGGCCAGGCGGATGCGCTTGGCCGGCACATTGCGAGTCAGCAGTTCATCGTGCTCGGCGCCGAAGTAAGGAAAGCCAACGCCCACCACCGCGTCGCTTTCTTTGATCAGCGACAGCTTGCCGGACACTTCGCGGCCGCTGGCGCCATCCTTCTGCTCCAGGTTCCACTTGCCGGTCTTGCCTTCGGCCTGACCCCAGCGGAAGCCGATGGAGCCGTTGGGCGCGACGATGTCGCCGCTGGCCTCGTCGATCAGCAGGGTTTTCCAGTCCGGGTTGTTGTCTTCGCCCAGACTGTCCGCCAGATGGGAGGCGCGCAGGAAGTAGTCCGGAATGTAACGCTCGCCGTCTTGCTTCAGCGCCACCAGCATCGGCATGTCGGTATAGCGGCGGATGTAGTCGGTGAAGTAGCCGGATGGATTATCGAGGTGGAATTCCTTGAAGATCACATGGCCCATCGCCATCGCCAGCGCGGCGTCGGTGCCCTGCTTGGGCGCCATCCAGATGTCGCCGAACTTGGCCATTTCGCCAAAGTCGCTGGACACCGCCACCGTCTTGGTGCCCTTGTAGCGCACCTCGGTGTAAAAGTGGGCGTCCGGGGTGCGGGTCATCGGCACATTCGAGCCCCACACCATCAGATAAGTAGAGTTGTACCAGTCGGCGGACTCGGCCACGTCGGTCTGTTCGCCCCAGGTCTGCGGGCTGGCCGGCGGCAAGTCGCAATACCAGTCGTAGAAGGACAGCGGCACGCCGCCGATCAGGCTGAGGTAGCGGCTGCCGGCGGCGTAGGACACCATGGACATCGCCGGAATCGGCGAGAAGCCCACCACGCGGTCCGGGCCGAACTTCTTGATGGTGAAGGCGTTGGCGGCGGCCACGATCTCATTGGCCTCTTCCCAGCTGGCGCGCACGAAACCGCCCTGGCCGCGCTTGGACTTGTACTGCTTGGCCAATTCCGGCGTCTGGCTGATCTGCTCCCAGGCTTCCACCGGGCTCAGGGTCTGGCGCGCCTCGCGCCACAATTTGGCCAGCCGGCCGCGGATCATCGGGTATTTGACGCGCTGGGCGGAATAAACGTACCAGCTATAGGACGCGCCGCGCGGGCAGCCGCGCGGTTCGTGATTGGGCAGGTCCGGCCGGGTGCGCGGGTAATCGGTCTGCTGGGTTTCCCAGGTGATCAGGCCGTTCTTCACATACACCTTCCAGCTACAGGAGCCGGTGCAGTTCACGCCATGGGTGGAACGCACCACCTTGTCGTGCTGCCAGCGTTGGCGGTAGGCGTTTTCCCAACCGCGATCCTCGTTGACGACGGCGCCATGACCATTGGCAAAGGTGGAGCGGGTCTTGCCCAGGAAATTCAAACGGTCGAGAAAGTGACTCATCTTGCCTCCAAATATCGGGGTCCGCGCCGCGCGGATCGGTGGCTCCAGCCACCGGGGGAAACGGACCTTTTCACTTGATTGCAAGCTTAGAACCTAGCGACAAGCATCGACATTCGCCGAAGGTTGGCGCGTGGCGGCGCATTGGCACTAGTCACGGTTAGTACTTTGGCGAGAAGGACTAGCCAGAAAGAACTAGTCCCGCGCATCCAGCGCTTGTCGCGGAAAAATAAAATGTTATAACATAACAAAAATGACGGCCGGGCCGGCTGTCTTCCCCATAGCGCAATCACTCAATTGGACCCCTCGCGATGACAAGCTCCGCCTCCCCCGCCGACGCCAGACTGCCGGTCACCGTGCTGTCCGGCTTCCTCGGCGCCGGCAAGACCACCTTGCTCAACCACATCCTCAACAACCGCGAAGGCCGCCGCGTGGCGGTGATCGTCAACGATATGAGCGAGGTCAATATCGACGCCGCCCTGGTGCGCGACGGCGGCGCCGCGCTGTCGCGCACCGAGGAAAAACTGGTGGAAATGAGCAATGGCTGCATCTGCTGCACCCTGCGCGAAGACCTGCTGCTGGAAGTGTCGCGGCTGGCGCATGAAGGGCGCTTCGACCAACTGGTGATCGAATCCACCGGCATCGCCGAGCCGCTGCCGGTGGCGGAAACCTTCACCTTCGCCGACGAGCAGGGCCGCAGCCTGGCCGACTCCGCGCGGCTGGACACCATGGTCACCGTGGTGGACGCCTGTCACTTCCTGCGTGACTACGCCTCGCGCGATCAGCTGCGGCAACGCGGCGAATCCCTGGGCGAGGCCGACGAACGCACGGTGGCGGACCTGTTGATCGAACAAGTGGAGTTCTGCGACGTGATCGTGCTCAACAAGACCGATCTGATCGACACCGCGGACCAGGAGCGGCTGGCCGGCATCCTGCGCCAGCTCAATCCGCGCGCCCGCATCGTCGAAGCCCGCTTCGGCCAGGTGCCGCTGGACGCGGTGCTCGACACCGGCCTGTTCGACTTCGACGCCGCCGCCGACGCCCCCGGCTGGCTCGGCGAGCTGCGCGGCGAGCACACGCCGGAAACCGAGGAATACGGCATCGCCAGCTTCGTCTACCGCGCGCGCCGCCCCTTCCACCCACAGCGCTTCTTTGAACTGGCGCAGCGGGAATGGCCGGGCGTGCTGCGCTCCAAGGGCTATTTCTGGCTGGCCAGCCGCCCGGCCCACGCCCAGCTGTGGTCGCAGGCCGGCGCGGTGTGCCGCCACGAGCTGGCCGGCCAATGGTGGGCCGCCACCCCGCGCGAACACTGGCCGCAGGACGAAGACAGCCTGCGCCAGATCGAAAGCCACTGGCTGGACGGCATCGGCGACGCGCGCCAGGAACTGGTGCTGATCGGCATCGCCATGAACGAAGCCGAACTGCGCCGGCAACTGGACGCCTGCCTGCTGGACGAGGCCGAAATGGCCGCCGGCCCGGCCGCCTGGGCGCTGCTGCCGGCCCCCTTCCCGCCGCTGGAAACCCTTGGCGAGGACGCCGCATGAACGCCCCGCTGCCCGATATCGCGCGCAGCGGCGCCGCCGCCGCGCTGCTGCCCTTGAGC
>NZ_JAJOHW010000063.1 GCF_021129195.1 Chromobacterium aquaticum
GGCCAGCGCCGCGGCCTCTTCCTCGCTGCCCTTGGCCGGCGCCGGCGGTTTGACCAGGTCGCGCATGATGGGACGCACCACGCCGAACAGCAGGTAGAGCACCGCGATGGTCAGCAGGCCGTACTTGATCAGATTGGAACCGTTGCTGGTCACGTAGTCAGTGACTTTCTCCTGCAGCGTGGCCGGCATCTCGGCGTCGGCGAACGCCGCGTTGACCACATTCAGGGTGTCGCCGCGCTGGGTGTTGAAGCCCATCGCCTCCTTGACCAGATTATTGATCTGCTGGACTTCCTGCGCCGTCAGCGGCGTCGGCTTCATCTCGCCGTTCTTGTCCGGCATGCGCCGGTAATTGACCACCACGGCGGCGGACAAGCGCTTGACGCCGCCCTGCGGCATCTTGGTGTGCTGTATGGTCTTGTCGACTTCGTAATTGGTGGTGATGTCGCGCTGCAACGTGCCCGAGGCGCCCATATTCTGCCCGGACAGCGTGGCAGTGCCCGGCGCCGCTCCCGGCGGCAGCGAGATCGGCGCCGATGCGGCCGACGGCGGCTGGTTGGACAAGGCGCCCGGCACGCCGGACGGCAGCGCCGCGCCGTTGTTCAGCTTTTCGCTGATCTGCTGGCTGCGGGTAGAAGACGGGTTGGGGCTGGAGTTGGGCTTGAAGGTTTCCGACGTCTGCTCCACCTCGGCGAAATCGACGCTGGCGGTGACCTGAGCACGCGAATTGCCCTTGCCGAAGATGGGCTCCAGGATGTCTTCGATACGCTTGACGTAGCTGTCCTCGATCTGGCGCACATAACCCAGCTGACGCTGATCCAGACCGGAGTTTTCATCCGGCCCGCCCTGCTTGGACAAGAGATTGCCATCCTGATCGACGATGGTGACGTTCTTGACCGGCAAATTCGGCACCGAGCTGGAGACCAGATGCAAGATGCCCGCCACCTGACCCGCGTCCAGCAGGCGACCGCGAAACAGGGTCAGCATCACCGAGGCGGTGGGCTGCTGCTGCTCGCGCACGAACACGCTCTGCTTGGGAATGGCGATATGGATGCGAGCGCTCTCCACCGAGCCCACCGCTTCTATGGTGCGCGCCAACTCGCCCTCGATCGCGCGCTGGTAATTGACCTGCTCGGCAAACTGGCTGATGCCGAACTTCTGATTATCCATCAGTTCGAAACCGACGCCGCCGGCCTTGGGCAGGCCTTGCGCGGCCAGCTTCAGCCGTGCGTCGTAAACCTTGTCCGAGGGTACCGAGATGGTGCCACCCTCGCCCAGCTGGTACGGGACATTCATCTGCTGCAGCGACGCGGCCACCTGGCCGCCGTCGCGGTCGGAGATATTGGAGAACAGGATTTTGTAGCTGGGCGTGCGGTTCAGCACCACGGCGCCCACCACAACGGCGAATATGGCGGCCACAGCCGCCAGGAACAGGACTTTTTTATTGTTGGGAAGCGCCTTGAAGCGATCGGACGCCTCATTCATGCGGCTTCGCCAAACGGGCGTAGCGTTTTCTTCTGCCAGGTCAGCCATACAGTGGTTTTAGGTTCGAGCCCACCGCCGCCGGCTGGTCGGGTCCGGCAGCGCTAGACTTGGGTATTCATGATTTCCTGATAGGCGGTGACCAGCTTGTTGCGCGCCTGAACCATGGTCTGGAACGACAGGCTGGCTTTCTGCAGCGACACCATCACGTCCTGCAGATTGACCCCCTCGTCACCCAATTCAAATTGCTTCTGCATCTCCTGCGAAGTCTGCTGCGCCGAATTCACCTGTTCCAAGGTGGACTTCAGCACAGCGGAGAAGTCCACCTGGGACGCATCCGGGGCCGGGCTGGCGGTCTTGCCCGCGGCCAAGGCCGAGGCGGTGCGCAGTTCGCCCAACAGTTGATCGATATTTGGCACTGACATGGTTACTCCAAGCCATTTCCATCTGGAACCTCCTGACATCCATCGGCCGCGTCTTCATCACGGTAACGCTGCAATTTATAGCGCAATGTGCGCTCGCTGATGCCCAGTTTTTCCGCGGCTAGCTTCTTGACGCCGCCCACCGCGCTCAAGGTTTCCAGAATATGGCGTTTCTCTAACGTTTTCATGTCGGTTTCATCCGACACGGGATTGTCTTTTTCAGACGCTATCCGGGTAACCTGGCTCGCGGCGGAGTCGTGGTCCAACAGCAGATCGGCGGCAAGAATTTCCGCCCCGGCGGCAAGAATCACCGCCCGCTGCACCACATTCTCCAGTTCGCGGATGTTACCCTCCCAACTATAGGCCGTCAAATGACGTTCCGCATCCTCGGAAAGGACCAGACTCCCCCTTCCGGCGGCCTCTGCGTACTTTTTAAGCATAATTCGTGCCAGCGGCAGAATATCATCGCGGCGCTCGGCCAGCGCTGGGATGCGCAGCGGAAACACATTCAAACGGAAATATAGGTCCTCGCGGAACTGGCCGGCCTCCACCGCCGCCTGCAAATCGCGGTTGGACGTGGCCAGCACGCGGATGTCCAGCTTCAGCGTCCTGGTGCCGCCGACGCGTTCCACCTCGCGCTCCTGCAGCACCCGCAGCAACTTGGCTTGCAGCGACAGCGGCATCTCGGTCACTTCGTCCAGCAGGATGGTGCCGCCCTGCGCCTGCTCGAACTTGCCGGGCAAGGCTTGCGCCGCGCCGGTGAAGGCGCCGCGCTCGTGGCCGAACAGCGTGGATTCCAGCAGGTTTTCCGGAATCGCCGCGCAGTTGACCGCCACGAAAGAACCATCGGCGCGCTTGGAATGGCGGTGGATGTAACGCGCCAGCACTTCCTTGCCCACGCCGCTGGGACCGGAAATCATCACGCTGACGTCGCTGCCGGCCACTCGGCCGGCCAGCGCGAACAGCTGCCGCATCGCTGCGGATTCCGCCACCACTTCGCCGCTGCCCTCGCTGGGCATGCGCAGCAGATGCTTTTCCACCTCGGCGATCAGGCTGGCGGGCTCGAAGGGCTTGAGCAGATAGTGGGCCGCGCCGGCGCGCAGCAGTTCGATCGCCCGTTCGATCACGCCGTAGGCGGTCATCAGGATGAAGGGCACGCCCGGGTAACGCTTCTTCGCTTCCTCGAATAGCGCGTAGCCGTCCATCGGCGCCATCTGGGCATCGGACACGATCAGGCCGACCGGCGCTTCCTTCAATTTAGTCAACGCAGCCGCGCCGTCTCCGGCTTCCACCGTCGGATAGCCGGCCAGGTTCAGGGTGTCGACGATGGCTTCGCGCAGATCGGCGTCGTCTTCCACCACCAGGATAGGGAGATACTTCATGTTTTCTTATTCGATCAAGGGTTGGGTCGTTCCGCCTGCTGCTGCCTTTGCGCGGCCAGCACCGCCAGCCGCGTGGCGATGCTGCCCAGCGCCAGCACCTCATGGGCGCCGCCCATGGCGATCGCCTCCTTGGGCATGCCGAACACCACGCAGCTGGCTTCGTCCTGGGCGATATTCCAGGCCCCCGCCTGCTTGAGCTCCAGCATGCCGCTGGCGCCATCCCGGCCCATGCCGGTCAGGATCACGCCTATGCAGTTCTTGCCCACCAGATTGGCGGCGGAACGGAACAGCACATCCACCGACGGCCGGTGCCGGTTCACTGGCGGCCCGGCATGCAGGCCGATCGCATAGCCTATGGTGGGCGCTGGCTTGACCAGTAGATGGGAGTGTCCAGGAGCGATGTAGACGGTGCCGTTTTGCAGCCTTTCATTGTCTTCCGCCTCTTTCACCGTCAGCTTGCACAGGGAGTTCAGCCGCGTGGCGAAGGAGTGGGTGAACATTTCCGGCATGTGCTGGGTGATCAGGATGGGCGGCATGGATGCCGGCAGCGCGGTCAGCAAGGTGCGCAGCGCTTCGGTGCCGCCGGTGGAGGAGCCGATGACGATCACGGCCTGGCTGGCCAGCGGCACCTTGCCGGCCTGCTTGGACAGGATGATGTCCGCGCTATGGCTGGGCACTACGTCCAGCGGCTTGTTGGCGGCGCCCCTTGTCAACTGCCCCATATGCGTCCTTGGCTCTGGTTGAAATTATCGTAAAACCGTATTGCTCGCGGCGGAATCACGGCGCCGCTCGCTCTGCGTCGCCGACGACGCGGAGCAGCCAAGCATCGCAGGCCGCCTCCACCAAGTCCAGCACCCGGTCGAAGCCGTCGGCGCCTCCATAGTATGGATCCGGCACTTCTTGCCCACCGGGCAGCGGCTCCAGCAGCAAATGCAGCTTGCCGCGATAGGATGGCGGACATTTGGCGTTTAACAAAGCCAAATTTTGCCGATCCGCAGCCAGAATCCAATCGAAGCGCGCGAAGTCCTCCGCCGCCACCTGCCGGCCGCGCAGGCCGGACAGGTCGTAGCCGCGTCGCTGCGCGGCCTGGCAAGTGCGGCGGTCCGGCGCTTCGCCGACATGATAGCCATGCGTGCCCGCGGATTCCACTTCAATCCGCGCGTCCAGGCCCGCCGCTCGCAGCTTGGCACGCATCACCCCCTCCGCGGTGGGCGAGCGGCAAATATTTCCCATGCAGACAAATAAAATGGATAGACGCGGCGTATTCATCGGCGATTCAGGCTCTCATATTATTCAGACGGGGGCGCCAAGGCGCAGCTTCCTGCCCGATCTTATCATTTCCGCGGCGCCCTGCCGCCGGCTCCGGGACTGCCTGGCAGGACAGTTCCCGCGCTCAATCGGAACGCAGCGCCGGCGCGTCCAGGTCCGCCAGGTAGCCGGATTCGACGCAAGCGCGCCGTGTGGCGTTAAACAAGGCCGCGGCCTGCTCCGCCTCCTCCTCCAGCTCCGCATCCGCGGACAGTGCCTGTTGCTCCAGACCGGAGCAGGCTCCGCCCAGCGCGCTGAACCCCAGCGTGAGCGCGGCGCCCTTCAGGTTATGGGCGCGACGGCGCACTTGATCGCGCTGCCCGGCCCGGGCGGCGGATTGCACTTCATCGATGAGCTCACCCTTGCCAGCGAAAAACTGCGTCACCAGTTCCCGGTACTTGTCCAGCGTCAGCATCTCCACCATTTTTTCTATCATCAGCACATCCAGCATGGCTGGCGCCTGCGCCGCCCGCCCCTCCGCCGCTGGCGCCACCGCGCCGCCGAACTGGCGTTCCAGCATCGCGCTGAACTCCTCGACATGCAGCGGCTTGGCCAGGAAATCGTCCAGCCCGCAGTTCAGCACCCTCTGCCGCGTCTCCGGAAACGCGTCCGCGGTCAGCGCCACGATTTTCATGCCCGGCGTCATCGCGCGTTCGCGCAGGCGCCGGGACGCCTCGATGCCGTCCATCGCAGGCATGTGCAAATCCATCAACACTAACTCGAAGGGTTGGCGGGTGGCGATATCCAACGCCTCCGCGCCATCCTTGGTCACCGTGACCAGGTGCCCCAGCTTTTGCAACATCGCATGCATGTATTTGCGATTGATCGGGTTGTCATCCACCACCAACACCCGCAGCGGACGCATCAACGCGCCGTCGGCGGCCTTCTCCGGCAAGGAGCAGACCTCCGGCGGCTGCATCGGCTGCAAGGGCAGCGACAGCACGAACACACTGCCGGCACCCAGCGCGCTATGCACGGTGATGCCGCCGCCCATCAATTGCGCCAGGCTCTGGGATATCTCCAGGCCAAGACCGCTGCCGCCGTACTGACGCATGGCGGAACCGTCCCCCTGGGAAAAGCGTTTGAACAGCCGCGCCAGCGTGGCGTCGTCCATGCCGATGCCGGTATCCCGTATCGTCAGCCGCAGCGTGGTGCAGCCTTCCGCCGCGGTGTCCGCCACTTCCGCCTGTATGGTGACCGCGCCGATTTCGGTGAACTTGATCGCATTGCTGAGCAGGTTCAGCAGAATCTGCCGTAGCCGGGTAGCATCGCACAACACCCATTCCGGCACGTTCAGATCCAGCGCCATGCGCATGGCCAGGCCCTTGGCCACCGCCTGACCACGCATCAGGCTTTCGCACTGCTGCAATAACTGCCGCAAATTGCACACCGTCGGCGCCAGGTCCAGCTTACCCGATTCCAACTTGCTGGCGTCCAGCACATCGTTGAGCAGGGCCATCAGGTGCCGGGCGGACTCCTCCGCGGTCTTGATGTAATCGGCCTGCACCGGCGTCGGCGAGCAATCTCCCAGCAGGGACAGCATCCCCAGCACGCCATTGAGCGGGGTGCGGATTTCATGGCTCATATTGGCCAGGAACATGCTTTTGGCCATGCTGCCGGCCTCGGCCTGCACTCGCGCCTGCTCCAGGCTGTCGGTCAGGCCTTCCAACTCGTGGCGGCGGCGTTCCAACTGCCGCAGCTGGCGGACCACGATGACGGCGAAGCCCAGGATCAGCGCCCATTCGAAAACCATCAACCAATTACTGACCAGGATGTGCTGCTGCATGCTTTTATTGCGCGCGTCCACTTGCTCGGCTACGCGCTGGTTCGCCACCAACGACAAATCGCGCAGCGGCCCGCTCAGCACTTCCAGCTCCGCGTCCAGCCGCCGCAAGCCATCGAGATCAAGACCGGCGCCGCCCTGGCGGCCGAAATAGGCGTCGGCCTTGCGAATGAAGGCGTCCAGCTTGGGACGGGCCTGCAGGTATTCCTGGGTGCCGTCCAGCAGGCTGGAGTACAGGCCATGGTCTATCACCCCCACCCGGCTGACAAAGATATCGTAGCGCTCCTGCAGCTCGGTGCGGTCCTGCTCATGGTTCAGCACATGCTCTATCGACGTTTGCAGCCGCATCGCCTCGGTTTCCAGCTGGAAATAGGCCCAGACGATGTTGTCGTCCTCATAGCGCACCGCGGTGTTGAGCATTTCGGACTGGCGCAGTTGGATGTAGACGACGCCGGCGAACACGCAAGCCAGGGTCGCGCCGATCAGGATCAGGCCTCGCCAGGTCAGGTGGTTTCGATGCGGCATGTTCATACGCTCAATGCACCTGCAGCGATTTGAGCTGCCAGGCCGAGCGGTTGTAGTACAGTTCGGAACGCAACTCTTCTCGGCTGTCGTAAGGATAAACGATGAACAAAGGCCCTTTTTCCCGCACCGGCATCGCTTTGTCGTTCATCTGCGTCGCCAGGATCACATCAAAGCGGCTGACATCTTCGAAGGGGATATCGGTCTTGTAATCATTCAGCGCCACCGCTTTCAGCAATTTGCCGCGCGCGCCGACGGCGGCCAGCACATCGCGCAGCAGCGGCCCCGAGAATTTGGTCAACCCTGGATACCAGGGCGTGTGGGTGCTGAAGCTGCGCTGCGGCAAACCGGACAGCATTGCCATGTCGAAGGCGGCAACGTCACCCTGGTTCTTACGGCTGATGCCGCCGCTGATCAGCAATACCACCTTGCCGTTGGGTTTGGTCAGCGTCTCGGCGGCGGAAGCTGTCAACGAAGGTACCGCCAGAGCCAGCAACAAGGGCAGATACTTGAACAGATTCATGATTTTCTCGCTTTCTTATTTAATGCATCACGACAAGCACTCATTCCGACCGGCCATGTTCAGCTCGGCAGCGGCATCTGCCCGCCGCAACCGGCCAGCCAGGCGCTGAAAGAGGCTTCATCGACGGGCGGGGAAATGAAAGAACCCTGCGCGGCGAACACGCCAAACGTCCTGCACAATGCCCATTCCTGCTCCGACGCCACGCCTTCGGCCACCACGTTCAAACCCAGTCTGCGACCAAGCTCGACGCTGGCCTCGAAGATCGAGCGCTTGGTGGCATGGGCCGCGGCGTCAATCACGAAGCTCTTGTCTATCTTCATTTCGGTGAACGGGATGCGCGACAGCCGGTCCATGCTGGCGAAACCGGTGCCGAAGTCGTCTATCGCCAAGCCGGCGCCCTTTAGCCGCAAGCGGGTCAAAATCTCCAGCGCCCGCGCCGGGTCCGCCATCACGCCGCCCTCGGTCACCTCGAAGGTCACCCGCGGCACATCCAGGCCGGCATCGCCCAAGATGGCGACGAAGGCGGCCACCAGGCTGGAGTCCCTCAGCGACTGCATCGACAGATTGATGGACATATTCAGCCGCTGCCGCGTGGCCAGCCGTGTCAGCGCTTGCGCGGAATCCGCCAGCAGGCGCTTGGTCAGCAGCGTGATCAGGCCGTTCTCCTCCGCCAGTTCGATGAACTGCAGCGGACTGAGCAAGCCCAATTGCGGATGCTGCCAGCGCGCCAGCACTTCCACGCCCAGCACCTTGCCGCTGACCACCTCCACCTGCGGCTGGAAAAATGGTACCACCTCGCCACGCGCGATGCCTTGCTGCAGCTCTTTGCTGCTCAAGCGCTCCAGCGGCAGGCTGATCGCCTCACCCGGCTCCACCGGCGCCGCCAGCAAGGCCAGCAATTGCACCGGATCCACCGGCTTGGGCAACACGCCGCACAGGCACAAGGCGTACAAGCGCGCCAGGTCCGCCACGCTGCTCAGCACCCGTCCATCAAAGCCGCTGGTGATCAGCAGCTTGCCGCGATAGCGCCGCTCGCCCAGGTGGCGCACAAACTCGATGCCATCCATGCGCGGCATGTCCAGGTCGCAGAAAATCAGGTCGAACACCCGGTCGCCGGCATCCAGTTGCATCAGCGCGTCCAGGCCGTCAACCGCTTCCGAGACCTTGCCCAGGCCAAGCCGCTGCAGCACCGCGATCAGGAATTGCCGGGATACGACCTCATCGTCAATGACCAAGATTTGCGACATTGCCAGCGCTCCTCCTTTTGCGTTCCTGGCCACGGACCGGCCCTTAAAACAGTTCACGGGCCAACAAGCCGGCACGGAAGGGGATTGCGGCCGGGAAAGCGGAATGCACAAGCCCATGAACACTTCGAAGGCGGGTTCTCAGTGTGACGCTCCACGAAACGCCCGGCGTTGAACAGTTTCTTAAGCGCTTCCGCCACAAAGAATGGTCGCGCATTACCAACGCGTGCAATGAACAAGTCCCGATAAATCTGGACACGTAATATCTAGATAGCCCGCAGCGTCCGGCTTTTCCAGCCTGCCCGCTGCGGCCGGCGCCTCGACGCCGGCCATCCCTTGGACCAGTCCTGGCCCCGGCATTTAACACTTATAATTAGTAAATATATTCACCATATTGCACATATCCAGCACCTGTGTCGGCATCATGGAGAACCATCATGCACAAGACCTATCAATTGAGTCCGGATGGCGGCTATCTGACGGAAGCCAGCCTGCCGGCCCTGCGCCGCTTGCCGGCCCGCTCCGCCTGGCTGCACACCGAGATGGGCCTAATCAAGCGTTCGGTTTCCAGCGTCACCCTGCGCGGCAGAAAACTATGGGCCGATAGAGCGACCGGCACCTTGTTCCGCGCGGGCAACGGTCAGTGCCTGGCCAGCCCAGGCCTGCGCCTGCAGTTGCTGCCGCAGCCCCGCATCAAGCGCCCCAAGCGTCCGGTCGCGCCGCCTGAGCCAGTTCCCGCCGCATCTCCAGCGCCAGCCGCCACACCCGCTGCGCCAGCGGCGACAAGGAGCGGTGCGGCCGCTTGATCAACACGATGCGCCGCCGCGCCGCCGGCAACAAGGGCAGCACCCGCAAATCGCTGCCGGCCGGCAAAGGCATCGCCAAACCCGGGCTGATGCTGACGCCCTGACCCGCCGCGACCATGCGGAACACCGACTGAGAATGCCCCAGCTGCTGCGCCACCTCGCAATCAACACCGTGCTGTTCCAGCAAACCGTCTATCAGCCGACGGCTGCCTGAGCTGTGATCCAGCAGCACCAGCGGCTGACCGCTCAATTGCGTCCAATGCGCGGCCGCCTGCCCCGCCAGCGCGTGGTCGCGGCGACACACCAGCCAGAAATCATCCTCCAGCAAAGGTTCGCTTTCCAGCGGCGTCGCCGCGTCCGGCTCCACTACCAGGCCAAAATCCACCAGCCCATTCTGCACCGCCTCGATATTCAGGCGCTGCACCTGATCGTGCAGCACCAACCGCAGTTGCGGGTAATGTTGACGGCAGCGCGCAAGCAACAAAGGCATCAGACTGGCGGACAAGGTGGGACTGCTGGCCACGTGCACCACGCCGTGCGCCTGCGCGCCCTCCAGCCGCGCCGCCTGCAAGGCGTCCTCCAGTTCATCCAATACCCGCGTCAGCTTGCCTTGCAGCCGCAGTCCCGCCGCGGTCGCCACCACCTCGCGGGTGGTGCGGTCGAACAAGCGCAATTCCAATGCCTGCTCCAGCTCCCGCACCGCGCGGCTCACCGCCGGCTGGGTCAGCCCCAGTGCCGCGCCGGCGCGACTGAAGCCACCATGCTCGAGCACGGCCTGAAACACCCGCAACTGCCGCAAAGAGACATTCATATCAATAACTCATGAATTAATCAGATAAATGCATTTGTATTGTCAATGATGCTGCGCTTCAATAGCAAGGTCTCGATCATCACCCTGTTTCGCCCCATGCCCCGATTTCTCGATGCCTTCACCCTCGCCCTGCTCGCCACCGTGGCCGTGGCCACCTTGCTGCCCTGCTCCGGCGACATCGCCGCCGCCTTCAACCTGATCACCAATCTGGCGATCGCGCTGCTGTTCTTCCTGCACGGCACCAAGCTGTCGCGCGAGGCGGTAGTGGCCGGCGCCAGCCACTGGCGGCTGCATCTGGTGGTGCTGGGCTGCACCTTTCTGCTGTTCCCCGCGCTCGGCCTGCTGCTACAGCCGGTATTGCAGCCGCTGCTGACGCCGCAGCTCTACCTGGGCATCCTCTATTTGTGCATGCTGCCGTCCACCGTGCAGTCGTCCATCGCCTTCACCTCGATGGCGCAGGGCAATGTGCCCGCCGCCATTTGCAGCGCCACCGCGTCCAATATCCTGGGCATTTTCATCACCCCCTTGCTGGTCAGCCTGCTGGTGGTCAAGCATCATGGCGCCGCCCAGGGTTGGGGGCCGGTGCTGGACATCGTGATGCAGTTACTGCTGCCCTTCATCGCCGGCCAGATCGCCCGCCGCTGGATAGGCGGCTGGGTGGACCGCAACAAGGGCCTGCTGCGCTATGTCGATCAAGGCTCCATCCTGCTGGTGGTCTATACCGCATTCAGCGCCGCGGTGATCAGCGGCCTGTGGCAACAGACGCCGCCGCAAGCGCTGGCCGCGCTGCTGCTGGTCAACCTGGTCTTGCTGGGCCTGCTGTTGGCGCTCACCATGCTGTTGAGCCGCAAGCTGGGCTTTTCGCGCGCGGACCAGATCACCATCGTGTTTTGCGGTTCCAAGAAGAGCCTGGCCAGCGGCGTGCCGATGGCCAAAGTCTTGTTCGCCGCGCCGGCCTTGGGCTCCATCGTGCTACCGCTGATGCTGTTTCATCAGATCCAGCTGATGGCCTGCGCCGCCTTGGCGCAGCGCTATCGCCGCCAGCACGCGGAGCGCGCGCGCTGAAAAGCCAACGCCCCGCTCGGACTCGAGCGGGGCGTTGCGCCGACAGCGGCACCGGGCTTAGAACCTGTTTACGATCTCGCGAGCTAAGGCGAGACAAGGCGAAAACGGTTGAAGAAGCGGAATGTACAGGTGGTACATGAGCATTCTGAAAGCGTTTTTAACGCTGTATCGCCGACGCGCAGCAGATCGTAAACAGGTTCTTACAGATCGTTGACCCAGGCCTGCTCCTTCAAGTGCTTGAGCTGATCGCGCAAGCCGGCCGCCTTTTCGAACTCCAGATTGCGCGCCGCTTCCATCATTTCTTTCTCCAGGCGCTTGATTTCCTTGGCCAGCGTCTTTTCGTCCATCATCGCCACGCGCGCGTTGTCCACCAGCTTCTTGCGCTCGTCTTCCACGCTGTAGACGCCGTCGATAATGTCCTTGATCTTCTTCTCCACGCCCCTGGGCACGATGCCATGTTCGGCGTTGAAGGCCATCTGCTTGGCGCGACGGCGTTCGGTCTCGTCCATCGCCCGCTTCATCGAATCGGTGATACGGTCGGCGTAGAGCAAGGCCTTGCCGTTGAGGTTGCGCGCGGCGCGGCCTATGGTCTGGATCAAGGAGCGGTCCGAGCGCAGGAAGCCTTCCTTGTCCGCATCCAGAATGGCCACCAGGCTGACTTCGGGAATGTCCAGGCCTTCGCGCAGCAGATTGATGCCGATCAGCACGTCGAACACGCCCAAGCGCAGATCGCGGAGGATTTCCACCCGTTCCACGGTGTCGATATCGCTGTGCAGATAGCGCACCTTGATGCCGTGCTCGGTGTAATAGTCCGCCAGTTGCTCGGCCATGCGCTTGGTCAGCGTGGTCACCAGCACGCGCTCGCCGCGCTCCATGCGCAGGCGGATCTCGGACAACAGATCGTCCACCTGGGTGGCCACCGGCCGCACCTCCATCTCCGGATCCACCAGGCCGGTGGGACGCACCACCTGCTCCACCACCTGGCCGGCGTGTTCCTTCTCGTAAGCGGCCGGCGTGGCGGACACGAACACGGTCTGCGGCATCAGCAGCTCGAACTCGTGGAATTTCAGCGGCCGGTTGTCGGCGGCCGACGGCAGCCGGAAGCCGTATTCCACCAGATTGGCCTTGCGCGCGGCGTCGCCCTTGTACATGGCGCCGACCTGGGGCACGGTGACGTGGGATTCATCGATGAACATCAACGCGTTCTTGGGCAGGTAGTCGATCAGCGTCGGTGGCGGATCGCCCGGCCCGCGGCCGGAGAAGTGCCGCGAGTAGTTTTCGATGCCCTTGCAGAACCCCATTTCGTACAGCATTTCCAGATCGAAGCGGGTGCGCTGCTCCAGGCGCTGCGCCTCCACCAACTTGCCGTCTTTCTGATAACGCTCGATGCGCTCGCGCAGTTCTTCCTTGATGTGCTCGCAGGCGCGCAGCACGGTGTCGCGCGGCGTCACATAGTGGCTGGACGGGAAGACCGTGAAGCGCCCCACCCGCTGCTTGGTCACCCCGGTCAACGGATCGAACAGCGTCAGCGTTTCCACCTCATCGTCGAACATGCTGACACGCAGCGCGGTATCGCTGCTCTCCGCCGGATAAATGTCGATCACATCGCCGCGCACGCGGAAAGTGCCGCGGCCGAAGTCGATATCGTTTCGGTCGTACTGCATGGTGGTCAGCCGGCTGATGATGTCGCGCTGCGCCAGGGTTTCCCCTTCTTTCAAATGCAGAATCATCTGATGGTAATCGGAAGGATCGCCGATACCATAAATTGCAGACACCGTCGCCACGATGATGCAGTCCGGTCGTTCCAGAATGGATTTTGTCGCCGACAGCCGCATTTGCTCGATGTGCTCATTGATGCTGGAGTCTTTTTCAATAAAAAGATCGCGGCTGGGCACATAGGCTTCCGGCTGATAGTAATCATAGTAAGAAACGAAATACTCGACGGCGTTTTCCGGGAAGAACTCGCGCATTTCGCTATACAGCTGTGCGGCCAGGGTTTTGTTATGCGCCATGATGATGGCCGGACGGCCGCTTTGCGCAATGACATTGGCCATGGTGTAAGTCTTGCCGGAGCCGGTTACCCCCAGCAGGGTCTGATAGGACAAGCCATCCTCCAGCCCTTCCAGCAGTTGGGCGATGGCGCCGGGCTGGTCGCCGGCGGGTTCGAATGGTTGATGCAGTTTGAACGGGCTGTTGGGATAGGTGCGCGGCATGGCTCGGGACGTCGGAGGAGATGGCCTGATTCTACGCGCTTCGGCCGCCATTCACACCCCCGTTACCGTGCCCTATAAAAAAGCCGCGATTCAGGCTATACACAGTCAAAACATTGTTTAAAATACAGTCAGACTGATATAAATCCATGCCTTGCCGCTAATATGCCGAAGGTTTATTTATTCAGTCCAAGTTTCGTTAAAATCCGCTCTCCCTGGAGTGACGCATGATCAAGAAAATTGCAAGCCTGCTGGTATCCGCGGCCTTAGCCATGCCGGTGCTGGCAGGTTCGCCGTCCGGCGTGATGGTGGCCACTCAGATGGCCGACCAGGCCGCGCCGCGACTGAGTTCTCATTCGGTGCTGGTGCTTAATGGCATTACCGGTGAACCGCTGTATCAGAAGAATATCCATCAACGCATGCCCATAGCCTCCATCACCAAGCTGATGACGGCGATGGTGCTATTGGATTCCGGCGCCTCGCTGGACCAGGAGGTGACGGTATCCGAAGCCGAGATCGACCGGGTGAAGAACACCTCTTCCCGCCTGGCGGTGGGCACCACGCTCAGCCGCAAGGAAATGCTGCTGCTGGCCTTGATGTCGTCGGAAAACCGCGCCGCAGCCACGCTGGCCCGCACCGCGTTGCCGGGCGGTACCGCCACCTTTGTTGAACGCATGAACCGCAAGGCGCGCAGCCTGGGCATGACCGAAACCATATTCCATGACGCCACCGGGCTGGACATGCGCAACACCTCCACCGCCGCCGACTTGGCGCGGATGGTGCGCGCCGCGCATGGCTATCCCTTGATCCGCGCCTTCACCACCACCGAGAAACATCAGATCCAGTCGGTCAGCCGCCGCGTGCTGCAATACAAGAACAGCAATGCGCTGGTGCGCGAGGGCGATTGGGATATCTCACTGCAGAAGACCGGCTACATCCAGGAGGCCGGCCGCTGCATGGTGCTGCAGGCCACGGTGGGCTCGCAGCCGCTGATCATCGTGCTGCTGGCCGCCGGCGGCAGCGCCGCCCGCGTCAACGACGCCAAGAGCATCAAGACCTGGCTGGAGGCGCACCCCGGCAACTGGCTGGCCGGCTGAGCTCCGCCCGAAACCAAAACAGCCCTGCCGTCTAGCGACGACAGGGCTGTGTTCATGATTTTGGCAGCTTACATATAACGCAGGTCGAACTGCGCCAGGCCGTTGGCCGAACCCGGCTGAATGCCGCCCGGCTGCCCCTGCGCCGTCGGGCCTCGAGTCGATTCATACATCGCGTTGAAACGCAGGCTGTTGCTGCCATTGGTCAGATTGACCAGCGGAGAGTATTCGCCCAGCACAATATCGCTGCCCGTGGGCGACTGCAGCCGTATGCCGACGCCTTCCGCGCTGCCGGTGATCGCCATCAGCGCGCGATTTTCCTGGTCTGGCGCGCCGGAGAAGCGCACCGCCACCGTGGTCAGCGTGTCTATCGAGCACTCGGTCAGGCGGATATTGAACGGCACCGGCTGCGAGCGATCTCCGATGCGCTTGAACATCTGCGAGGACACCAGACCCAGCCCCACTTCCAGCCTTTGGGAGTTCGGGTCCAGTCCGCAGGCGCTCATCACCAGTTCACCATGCACATCCAGCATGCCATCGGCAGCCTGCGCCAGCGGCGCCGCGCACAGCAGCGCCAGCAAATATGCCCAAGGTTTCATTCTCTATCCTCTCCTGCCATCCTAGGCCTCCGAGCCTGACGCTCAGAGGTAGTCCAGATCAATATTGACTCTGCCGGTGAACGGCCCTTCTTCCACCTGCCCCAGATTGCTAGGCACGATGGTGCCGTACATCGGCACGATCTTCTGCCGGTCGCCTTTGCGGAAGTCGGCAAGATATTCGGACTGATCGAAACGCAGCTTGCGCCCATCGCCGAAGAACAATTGCAGACCCAGGCCGCTGTCCTTGTCCCCGCCCTTCCTGACCAGGCGCGCGGTGTAATCGTCCACCTTGCCGTTCACCCCGCGGAAATAGCCGTTGACCTTGACCGGATCGTCACAGGTTTTTTCCAGGCTCAGGGAAAAATCCTTGCGCGGCACCGCCGGATTGAGGCCCTTGTCGGTCTTGGTGATGCGGCCGAAATCCAGGGTATTGCTGGCCGGGTTCAGCGCCACCTTGACCGCGCACTGGATGAAGCGGATCTTGTCCAGGCCGGTGACCTTGTACACCAGATTGCTGCCCTTGATATCGTTGATGCCGCCGACCCCGTCGAACTGCATCACTTCAAACTGCGTCACGCCGACATTGCCGCTGCCCGGATACTTGGGCTTGGTGGCGATCACCACCTGGAAATCCAGGTTGAAATCGGTGGTCGGGCAGTTCTTGATATCCGGATAATCCTTCTTGGGACAAGCCGGAATAGTCTTGCCGGTGGCGATTCGCTGCTTGGGATCGAAATAGGCCTGGCCGTTGTACATCACCCCGAACTTCACCCCTTGCGGCGCGCTGTTATTACGCGGATTCGGGTAGAAAAACACATCCTCGGCATTACGGAGTCCGTCGTGGTCCTTATAGCAGGACACGCTGACAGAACGCTGGCTGGAGTGCCAGATGATCTCGCCCTCGCCCAGCGTGACCGGCACCGCCACCGTGGAACCGATGTCCTCGGTGATCAGCACTTGGCCATCACGCCCGTTCTCCTTGCAAGCCAGCGCATGGCTCAGCGCCGGCAGCGCTGCCAGGGCCAGCATCAGCGCCAGGCGCGGCAATCGTCGATTCAACATGGCTCTCCCCTGAATGCCCTTGCTTACTGCGGCTTGTCTTCGCGGTAGCTGCACGCCTGGTTCGCGCAGACGAAGGTGTAAGTGTCCTGCGCGCCGTAATCATTGATATTGGTCAGTTTCAGGCTGGCCGGCAGCGACTTCAGCGCATACGAGGCCTCGCCTTGCGGCGGCACCATCAGGCCATCCAGGTCACGCGGCGTCTTCTCGCCCGGCAAGCTCATGCCGATCAAGGTGATGTGATAAGGACTTGGATTCTTGAACACCAGCTTGCCGTCGGCATGACTCAGTTGCAGTTTGTTGGCAGGGTTGTCGCCACGCGGCAGCTGCGCCGCCTTGGGACGGTAGAAAACCTTGATCCGCGACTTGATCGCCAGCTGCAACACATTGTCCTTGTCGCTCTTGGGCGGAATTTCCTGCACATTCAGATAGAACAGCGACTCACGATCGGCCGGCAGGCTGTTGTCGGGAATCCGGCTCAAGCGGATTACGCCCTTCTCGCCCGCTTCGATGCGCTGCAAGGGCGGCAGCACCAGGAAGGGCGAACCCAGCTTCTTGCCGGCGCCATCGCTGAGCCAGGACTGCACCAGGTAGGGCTGGTCCGGGTTCTTGTTGGTCAGCACCATGCTGACGTTCTTGTCCTGTTCCAGGTAGATCACCCGGGTGCGGTCCAGCAGGATATTGGCCTGGGCCGCCAGCGGCAGCGCCAGGGCGGCGAGCAGGCCCAGGCCGCGTTGCAATGCGTTCATATTGGATTCCTTGTTTATTTCGCCAGCGGCGCGCACAGCGCATCGCGTCCGCCCTGGCTCAAGTCGTAGTCGGCCGGCAGCGCTTCCAGGCGGCAGCTTTGCTGCCCCCAGCTGATTTCCAGCTGCGCGGAGGCGCTCAGACCGGTGACATAGGTCAGGCCGTTGTCGCCCACCATGCCGACATCGTGCTTGGTCGCGAGGTCGGTCACCGCCGCGCCAAGAGGCGGCATTTTGCCATCCGGCAGCCTTACCGTCAGCAACGCCTTGCGGCCAACCTTGACCGGGAACTCGGCCTTGCCCACCGCGCCCTCGGTCAGCACCACGCGACGCACCACCGCGCTGGCCTCCACCGAGTCCGGCATATTGTCGGCGTCCAGGCGCACATCCTGGCTCAGATACGGCCCCATGCCGGAAAGCATGGTGTAACCATTGCGATCGGTCAGCGCGCCGCTGCCGTACACCGGCACTTGGGCGACGCCGTCGGCGTTCACCAGCAGGCGGGTTTCGCCGGAAGAGGCGTTGCCCATGGTCAGGCCGCCGGCGTGCAATACCAGCGAGCTGCCCATGCCCGCCGACAGGCTGCTGTAACCACCTTGCTGCTTGCTGGCGGACGCGTCCGCCTGCAGCACGCCGCCGGTGTAATGATAGTCGCCGGCCAGCGTCGGTTTGCCGGTCTGGCTGTCGGTGCTGACCGACATGCTGTAATTGTGGTTGGGCCGGCTGCTGTCGGAGAAGCCGACGCGATGGCTGGTGCTGCCGGCGCTCTGTTGCAGGTCGTAATTGATGCGGCGGTTGTTTTCCAGCGGCATGCTCAGACTCAGGTACACCCGCGAGCTATTGCCGCTCTGGTCGCGCACCGACTGCAGCGACAGGTTGACGCTGACATTGCGCAGCGGGCCGATGTCCAGGTCGCGGTTCAGCGACATATCCACGCGCTGGCTGGCCGCGGCGTTCCAGTAAGTGGACTTTTCCGCCGACAGATACAGCGTGGTGCGACCAAAGGACTTGCTGGCGGTCAGGCCTACGCGCTGCTTGTCGTTGTAATCGGTCAAACCGTCCAGATTGTTCAGATATTGGCCGAGCGAGCGGAAGTTGCGGTCGGAAAAGCGATAGCCGAACAAGCGCACGTCCGCGTCCAGGCGTTCCAGTTTTTTCGCGTAGTTGAAGCGGTAAGAGCGCCCGGAGGTATCTTGCCCGTTGCGCAGATGCGCATTGGCCTGAGTCACGTCCGCCGACAACGCGCCCCAGCTGCCGACATCCTTGGCGAAACCGAAAGCCAGCGAGCGGTAATCCGCCGAAGCGATGAAACCGCTGTACACCGACAAGGTGTCGGTCAAGCCGTAGGAGATTTCGCCGGTGCCGATATTGGGCTTGGCCGAACTACGACTCTGATCCGCCTGCCCCAGGCCCGCCTTGTAACGCAACATGCCCTTGCGGGTCAGGAAGGGCACCGACGTGGTGTTGACCGAGAACACCTGCTTGCTGCCATCGGCCTCCTCCACCGTCACTTCCAACTGACCCTGGGTGGTGCTGTTCAGATCGCGGATCACGAACGGCCCCGGCGGCACATTGGTGGTGTACAACACGCGGCCCTGGTTGCGGATGGTCACCTTGGCATTGGTCTTGGCCACGCCGTTGACCTGCGGCGCATAGCCGCGCAGGCTCTGCGGGATCATCCGCTCATCGCTGGACAGCGTGACGCCGCGCATGGAGAAGGCGTCGAAAATATCCGAAGTCTTGAAGACTTCGCCAAAGGCGAGCCGCGCCTGCAGGCTGCGCAGATCGCGGTACACCTGGGTGTAGTTCCACTTCAGCTTGCTGCCATTGGAAATACTATTGTCGAACTGGTAATTCGAACGCAGGCGCCACGGGCCGGCATTCGCGCCGGCCACGCCGTAGCTGGTGACCTTGCTGCTGCTCGTGCCCAGACCGTTATCGGTGCGCTGGTAGAACAGGCGGTAATCGAGCATGGCCGCCGGCACGCCGTCGCTCCAGGTCTCAGGCGGCGCGTAATCGTCGTCGCGGTAGGCCAGTTCCGCCTGCGGAACCGATATATCCAGGCGACCGCTGCTCTTGGAATAACGCACCTTGGCCGCGCTGATCGCCGGCAAGTCCACGCACTCGGCCTCTTGCGGCCAGACAATGCCCGGACGCAGGCCCAGCAATCGGATCAGTTCCGGCGGCAGACAGGGGCGCACATCCCCTTCCTGGCCTTCCGCCCGGAAATTGAGCTCAAGCTGCTGCAGAAAACGCTGATTCAGGTAGATATCGACGATGTAGCGGCCGGGAACGATGTAACCGGCTTTCTCGAACTGCTCGAGATTGACGCTGCTATTGGGCTCCAGCTGCAAGAAGGCGTCGTTGAACTCCACCGCATACGCGAAGCAAGGCGTCAACGCCAGTGCGACTGCCACGATGTGAGTGCGAAGCTTGTTCATGCCTGCCAGTTATCCCTTGGATCTTAAGAAAAAGATGAAGCTCGGAAACGGCGCGCACGCCGCGATGGCAAAGGTCCTGCGCCACACGCGCTTTCGCCCATGCAGAGAAATGACCGCCATTGAAGATACGAGGTATCAGCCTCATGCCCTGGTTTGCAGACTACTCATTGCTGACAGCGGACAAACCAGGCCGGGAATCACTTATGGATTCAGACCGTCAGGGCACAAGGAAACAAAGACCGGAACATAGCGATGCTCCGTAATGGAACGCCTGCGGCTTACTTGTATTGCAGGTCGAATTCGGCATGACCATTCGCAGTACCCGCGCTAACGGTAGCGTCGCCGGCAGCGGAGCCGTCAGCTTCGTAAGCGGCGGTGAAACGCAGGGTGTTGGTGCCGTCAACCAGGTTGATCGGGCTGCCGTACTCGCCCAGTTTCAGCAGCGCGCCGGTGGAGTTCTGCAGACGCACGCCCACGCCCTTGGCGGTGCCGGTGGTGGCCATCAGTTCTTTGTTGCCAGCGGAGGCGCCAGCGAAGCGGACGGCAACGGTCTTCAGGGTGCCCAGTTCGCAATCGGTCAGCTTCATTTCAAAGTTTTGCGGAGCGGAACGGTCGCCCACTTTCTTGAACACGTGCACCGGCACTTTGCCCAGGTCAACCACCAGCTTGGAGCTTTGCGGATCCAGACCGCAAGCGGAAGTTACGATTTCGCCGTTAACGTCGAGAGTGCCAGCGGCAGCGAAAATAGAGGAAGCAGCAACAGCCATCAGGGAACCGGCAAAAACAAACTTTTTCATGACTTTTATAGACTCCAAACAAAGGTAATCATTCTCAAAACCGCATAGCAGCTTCGCATGCCGCGCAGCGGGCTATCCGCCAGTGCTGACGCGCAGAACTGGAACACGGACGCATAGTATCAAGCCGCCACATTGCGTAGATTTTTTTGTTTCATATTAAATTTTTACTTACAAATATGTACAAAAAGATACACATGGACTTTAAACAACTTGATAAATCAATAATGAATAATTGTTTTACTTCAGGGAGTTGTTAAGACTTAAGCGATATTTGCAAGAAAACAACACTTTGAATGGAAAAAACCCACACGGCCAATGCCATGTGGGTTTCCAGGTATTGTTTGAGCTAGCTCAGCACCGATACCGGCGCGGCATTGATCAGAAGTAGTTGACCAGTAGCTTGACCGCGCCCGCGTGGGCGGTGGCGCCGCGCAACAACTCGCGGCTGCTGAACTGGTTTTCGCCTTTGCGCACGTTCAAACTGGCGATCTGGGCTTGCTGCGCGCCGGCTTCGCTATCCAGCGTCAGCTTGGCCGGGCTGGCGCACTCTTTGAGTTCTAGCGCAGGCTTGGTCCGGGCCGCGTCGGCACTGGCCAGTTCGTGGGTTTGAGCACTGCAGCCGCCTTCAACGATGGCGCCGTAGAAGTACACCTCGCCGCCTTGCGCGAATGCTGCGGAAGAAAAAGCCGAAACCAAGGCAGCCAGTCCAAGTGCGTGCAGACGTTTCATGTTCGACCTTCCTTTCCAATCCCACCATTTTAAACAAATCACTAGTTAATCAAGGCTTGTTTAGTAACATCAATCACCTTAATTGCATTCTAGTACATGCAGCATTTAAATTGGAAGCATTATTTGATAGTTTTTATTACAAATTAATTGGATTCAGAAGTAACAAATACTTATTAATAATAGCATGTTTTAGAATAAACAATTGATAATATGGGAAAATCAGCTTCGAACTCTCAACACGGGATCAAGGACAGGCCTGATTTTGTTATGGCATAAACAAAACTAAAGCACAGGGAAAGCGAGGAAGAGGAGGAAGGCAAGCCGAGCGCTCAGTCAACGGCTGCCCGCGGCCTCGCTGTAAATGCCAGCCCGCCCGAGACATGGCGGGTCTGTAGTAGAGATAGCCGCCGCGGTTTCAGGCGGCCCGGCCGAAAGCCCGTGATTCGAACACCGGCTTGGCTCAGTTCAAAGCCTTGCGAGCAAGCGCAAGGCAAAGCGACCAGACTTACTCGCCATATCGCGTCTCACGACGCGCGGCAGGCTTTGAACAGGTTTTTAGGGCGTCAACGGCCAGCTGTCACTGCCCTTGCCGTTGTCTTTCCTCGGCGCCGCGGCCGGCTGCTGTTCACGCGCCCGCCCCGGCCGCGACCGCTTGAAGTACTTCTCCAGCAAGGCGTCCAGGATTGCCGAGGTTTCCGCATCCGGCACGCCGTCATAGCGCGCAGGCCGGAAATGCATCTGGAAGGCCGCCACCACATCCTGGCTTTCTTTATCCAGCACCCCGGTTTGCGGCGCCTCATAACCATAGTCCAGCAAACGCTTTTGCAAATCGCGCACGTCGCCGCGATAGGGTGCCAGACGCCGGTAGTACTCGACCGCTTCGCTCTCCGGCCATGCACCGATGTGGTGCTCGCGATACAAGCGCTCCCATGGGAACAACGGCCCTGGATCCACCTTGCGGCCCGGCGACACGTCGGAATGGCCCACCACCTTGTGCGGCAGAATCTGATGCCGCGCGATGATGTCCGCCGCCAGTTGCGCCACCACGGAGATCTGCGCGGGCTCGAAGTCGAACCAGCGCCGCTGCATCAGGGGGAGATCATCTTGCTCCGGCGATGGATAACCCTGATTCACAATCTCGATGCCGATGGAGCTGGAGTTGATCAACCGGTCGCCTTGCCAATAGCTGCGTCCGGCATGCCAGGCGCGCCGCTCCTCCGGCACCAGCTGGTACACCGTGCCAGCCTCCAGCAATCCGCCATCCGGCACCAAGTAGTGCGCACTGGCACCATGCTCGCCATTGGTCAGCTGTTCCAACGATGCGCCAGTCGGCAGCGCCGTATAGTGAAGCACCAGATTGCGCACTCGGGAATCCTGGCTCTCCGAACGCAGGCTGGCATCGATCCGATATTTCTTCACCACCGCGCCAGCGCTGGCGCAGCCGGTGCTCAAGGCGCCGACAGCCAAAGGCGCCAGTAGCGGCAAAATCCCAGTCCAAACCAAAACTTGTCTTCTACTGCTCATTTACATTGACCTCATCAAGACCAGGTCCGGCGCAAGCCAATCTAGCCGCCGGCACCGCGGATAGAGCTTTTAACCCAATAAAGAGTTCCAATTACATAAAATGCATGATTGATGCCATATAATTAACATCAAATCCAAAAACATCAGCTGTAGCGGTCACACAAGGCTTGCCAGGCCACTTATCCTGCTTTAGATTGCGCTGCGACCCATGGGAAACGTCCAGTTGCGATATTCGACATTCAGCCCCGGCGCCTGTCTGGCCTTGCTGCTGCTACTGATCTGGCAGGCTCTGCCGCTGGGCGCAGCCTCGGCCTATATAGACGGCGCGCCGCGCCGCGCGCCCGCCGTCTACGCCTTCAGCCAAGCACCCGCGCTGGCGGCGCACTCCGGCCACACCCATTGCGCGGGTGAATCATATGGCTGCGTCGAATGCCAGCCGCTGCCCAGCCGAGCCGCCGCGCTGCCCTGCGCGGCGGCTCGGTCCGGCTGGCCGGCCTTTAGCCCGTCGCAACCGCCCAAGATCGCATACCGTCCTCCACGCCGGCCCCCTCGCGCCTGAACGCCGTCATACCGCATAACGGCCCGCCGTGCCGCACGCTCGGGCCAACGCATACGGTCTTTCAAGACCGGCCTGACCCTGCTTTAGAGGCTGCTCAAGGTCTGCTGCGCTTCGTTGAGATGCGGCACGGAGAGTACCGGCATTCAGGATGTCCACGTACCACTTGTACATGCCGCTTCTTCAGCTGTTTTCGCCTTGTCTCGCTCTCGCTCGCGAGACTTTGAACAGGCTCTTAGGAACCCTTATGAATGTAATCATTGGCTATGTCGTGGTGATCGGCATGATCTTCGGCGCTTTTATGATTCACGGCGGCGCCATCGGCGCCATTCTCTCCGCGATGCCCACCGAGATGATGGCCATTCTGGGCGGCGCGCTCGGCGCCTTCATCGTCGCCAACCAGACCAAGACCTTGAAAGCGGTGGCGCGCGCGCTGCCCGCTGCGTTCAAGGGCTCGCGCCACAGCAAGGCGCGCGCGCTGGATTTGCTCAGCTTGCTGTACGAACTGCAGGTCAAGGCGCGCAAGGAGGGCATGATGGCGCTGGAAGCCGATGTCGACGCGCCGCAGCAAAGCCCTATCTTCAGCAAGTATCCAGCCATCGCCGACGACCTCCACGCCCTGGCCTTCATCCGCGATTACCTGCGCATCATGGTCAGCGGCAATCTGAACGCCTTTGAAATCGAGAACCTGATGGATGTGGAACTGGACACTCATCATCAGGAGGGCATGGCGCCCATCGCAGCCATCCAGCGCCTGGGCGATGCGCTGCCGGCCTTCGGCATCGTCGCGGCGGTGCTGGGCGTGGTCAACACCATGGCTTCGGTCGGCGCGCCGCCGGCGGTGCTGGGCGGCATGATAGGCTCGGCCCTGGTCGGCACCTTCCTCGGCATCTTGCTGTCCTACGGCATGGTGTCGCCGCTGGGCGCCCTGCTGGAGCAGAAACTGGATGAGGACAGCAAGGAACTGCAATGCATCAAGACCGTGCTCCTGGCCGGCATGCAGGGCTATCCGCCGCCCAGCGCCATCGAGTTCGGCCGCAAAGTGCTGTACTCAACGGAGCGCCCGGAATTCGACGAACTGGAGCAGCGCATCAAGAGCCTGCGCTAGACTCCGCCGGCAGGGGAATCAGCGCCGCGGCGTCCACGCCCAGGCCGAAACGGCCGCCGACGCGCAGCTCCGCGCCCAGCGCCGCAGCCTCGCGCGCGGACAACACCAGGCTGAGCACGCCGGCCTGGGCCCGCGCCCGCAATTCAACGCCATCGGCCAACTGCGTCAGCGCCTCTATCCGCGCCGGCGCTTGTTCCGGGCCCAGCAGCAGCGCGTGGCCCGGCACCACCGCGCGCTCCAGCACGTTCTGGTAGCCAATGAAGCGCGCCAGCCAGGCGCTGGCCGGCCGCGCCAGCAGCTGCGCCGGCGGCGCGCATTGCTCCACCCGCCCCTGGCGCAGCACCGCTACCCGCTGCGCCATCGCGAACGCCTCGTCCCGGTCATGGGTGACCAAGATGGCGGGCATGCCGGAATCAGCCAGCAATTGCGCGAATTCTTGCCGCAACTGAGCGCGCAAATGCGCGTCCAGGCTGGAAAACGGTTCGTCCAGCAGCAGCAGCCGCGGCTGGGTGACCAAGGCGCGCGCCAAGGCCACCCGCTGCTGCTCGCCGCCGGACAGCGTCCATACCTTGCGGCGCTGATAGCCGGTCAGACCCAGGCGCTCCAGCATGGCCGTGGCGGCATCCGCCGCCTTCCGCCGCGGCACGCCACGCTCGATCAGGCCGAACATCACATTGTTCAGCACATCCAAATGCGGAAACAGCGCGAAATCCTGAAACATCAGCGCAAAGCCGCGCCGCTCCGGCGGCTGGCCGGTAATATCCTCGCCGTCGAAGCGGACGCTGCCGCCATCCAGCGGCAACAGGCCGGCGATGATTTTGAGCAGGGTGCTCTTGCCGCAGCCGGACGGCCCCAGCAAGGCCAGCGTCTCGCCGGCGGCCACTTCCAAAGACAGCTGATCCGCCGCCACCCGCGCGCCGAAACGCTTGTCTATCTGTCTGAGCTCAAGCACGCTCGTCTCCTTTCGCCAACTCTTCCGGCCGCTTCGCTCCGCTTTCGATCACGATGAAGGCCAGTGTCGCCAGCAGCATCAACAGGCCGGACAGCAGCATCGC
>NZ_JAJOHW010000064.1 GCF_021129195.1 Chromobacterium aquaticum
GGCCGATGCCGGCGCCCGACGGCGCGCGGCGGGTTCGCCGGCGTCGCGGTACACCCGCACATAGTCCACCACCATTTCCTGCGGCCAGCGCGTGGACGCGTCCGGCGCGCCGGCCCAGTCGCCGCCCACCGCCAGGTTCAGCACGAGGAAGGCCGGCTCTTGCAAGGCGCTCCAGCCGTCGCCGCCGTCGGTTTTCATCGTCACCGTCTGGTAGAGCTGGCCGTCGACGAAATAGCGGATCGCCGCCGGCGACCATTCCACGGCGAAATCGTGGAAGCGATCGTTGAACCAGCCCAGGTCCGGCGTGACGTAGGAGGCCGACGCCGTTTGCACCGTGCCGGCCGGCGCGCCGGGCTTGGGCCGGTGCGCGCTGCCCCAGATGGTGGCGTTTTCCGCGCCGGCCTCGCTGCCCACCATTTCCAGGATGTCGATTTCGCCGTAATGCGCGGGCTGATCCCATTGTTGGTTCAGCATCCAGAACGCCGGAAACATGCCTTGGCCGTAAGGCAGCTTGATGCGCGCCTCGATCCGGCCGTGGCGCCAGGCGGCCTGGCTGCGCAGGCGCGCCGAGGTGTAGTCGCGGCCGCCGTAGGCCTGCCGCCGCGCGGTGATATGCAGCGCGCCGTCGCGCACGGCCACATTGTCTCCGGCGGTGTAGTACTGCAGCTCATGCAAGCCCCATGGGCCGGGGCCGGATTCCAGCCGCCATTTGGCGGTGTCCAGCGCCGCGCCGTTGAATTCGTCCTGCCACGCCAGTTGCCAATTGGCCGCGGCTGCGCCACCGCTCAGCAGCGCCGTGATTGCGGCGGCTGCCGCCATCTTGCTTTTCATCGCTCATCTCGCCCGAGTTTGTCGAGCGCCCAGCATAGCTGGACGCGACAGCGGCGCAGTGCAACCGCGCTTGGCAGTTTTACCAAGCGCGGCCAGGCTCGTGGCTTAGGGCCTGCTCAAAGTCTCGCGAGCAAGGGCGAGACAAGGCGAAAACGAGCGAAAAAACGGAATGTACAGGTGGTACATGAGCATTTTGAACTCGTTTTCAACGCCGTATCGCCGACGCGCAGCAGATCGTGAACAGGTTTTTAGGAGCAATTCGAGTTCAGGCTGGGATAGGCGGTATTCAGGATCCACTTGCCCTTGCTGTTCTTGGCATAGCGGAAAGACAGGTAAATGGGCTCTCCCGCGGGAAACGGGGTGGATTGGGTGCAGGCTCCGGCCGCGTTCACCTGCTTGCAGGTGCTGGGCCGCGCGCCGGGCCAGCCGTTGGGATAGAGCGTGCCCTCCGGCACGCAATCGGATTCCGCCGCCCGGGTGCCGCATACGGCCGGTTTGGGGCCCTTGGGACCGGGGTAGCTCTGCCAAGTGGTGAAGGCGGCCTTGAATTGATCCCAACTGTCGAACTGCGATTTGCCCGCCTGGGTGGGCTGGCCGCGGATATGGATGCTGACATGGCCTTCCATCGCGGTGTTGTCCGTCATGGATTTGACGCTGGCGTTCACGTCCGCGGTGACGCGGCATTCCGCCGCCAGCGACGGCGTGGCCGAGAATAGGCAGAAAGCCAGGGCGGACAGTGCAAGCGGGCGATAGGGATCAAGCATGGATGGCTCCTGAAAGCGGCGGGAAACAGTCCCGAACCGGGTTTTTAAAAGCGGGCGGCTGGAAGTTATCGCGCCAACAGGGCATGGCGCGGCTTATCGTTGAAGATTAATGCAAGGAGCATGATTGGAGCCTGCGCTTTGGGACAGGCGAGGAGCGGGAGGGAGGCTATTGCCGGTTGCGGGCCCAGGTGGCGGAGGTTTCCTGAAAGAACGCGTCCATATGGTGTTGGCGCCAGATGGCGGCGGTGTCCTTGGCGAACAGGCCGGCGCGCAGCGCCTGGCGCAGCTTGCTCAATACCGGCGGCGGGGTGTCGGGATTGCAGGCCAGCCAGCGTTCGGCCGGCGTCAGCAGCAAGACCTTGCGCGGCGGCGGGCCGGTGTCCGGTTGCGGCGGCGTGTCGCTGACGAAGACCTCCAGCCGCTTGGCCGCCAGCATCTTGAAGCCCAGCGCCGGTTTGGCGATGGGGATGTAGGGCAGTTGGGCGCTGCTGAGCAGGTCGCGCGCTTCGGCAATATCCACCGTGCCCAGCGTCCGGCCCCGGAAATCGCTCAGGCTGCGGAATGGCGCGGCATTGCCGGCGGCGGCGTAAGCCTGCAGCACCACCGGCGCGATGGCGGCCACATAGCTGAGGGTTTCCGCCTTGCCCTGATCAAAATTCACGTCCAGCGCGCAGGTGTTCTTTTCCGCCGCCGCCAGCAACAGCGCCCGTTTGGCCGGCGCCGTTTTCAGCGCCACCTCCAGCCCGGCCTTGCCCGCCAGGTAATGGAATGCTTCCGCGTAGGGGCCGGCCAGGCCATCGCGGGCCGGCAGCAGGAAGGGCGGATGCGCGTCCGCCACCACCGTCAGCGCGGGTTGGGCCGGTGTCCAGCCGCAGGGCAGCGCCATCACCGCCGCCAGGCATGCGCGAGCGAGCGCCATGGTCAGGATTTCACCAGGTCCACCGGCGTGCGCACGATGCTCTGCATCTCGCTCTGCGTCAGCCGTTTGTTGAAGGATTCCAGGCCCAGCCGGATTGCCTGCTCCGCCTGCAGCGCCGGGTGCTGGTCCGCGGTGGCGTAGATGCGTTTGGCCGCCAGCAGCGCGGCCATTTCCGGGATATTGTCGTAGCCGCCGATCAAGACCTTGCCGTCGCGCTTCAGCTCGCTCAGCGCCTGCGCCGCGCCTATCGCCATATTGTCGTTGCCGCACAAGAGCGCGGCCAGGTCTGGCGTTTGCCGCAGCAGCGCCGTGGCGGCGGCGCGGCCCTTGTCCCGCTCCCAGTCGCCCCAGGCGATGCCGGCCAGGCTCATGCCGGCGTTGGCGATCGCCTCGCGATAGCCGTCGCTGCGCGCCTTGGCGTTGATGGAGCCGGGCAGGCCCTCGATCACGCCCACCTTGCTGCGCGGTTTCAGCGCGCGCAGCACATAATCCCCCACCGCGCGCGCGCCGTTGAAATTGCTGGGGCCGACGAAGGGAATGTTGACGCCGTGGCCGGCCAGCGCGCGGTCGTCCAGCTTGTTGTCCAGATTGATCACCAGCATGCCGCTCTGTATCGCCTTGATCAGCGCCGGGATGATGGCGCGGGAATCCGCCGGCGTGATGATCAGGATCTGGTCGCGGCGCGCGATGCTGGTTTCGATGATCTTGACCTGCCCGGCCACGTCGGATTCTTCCGGTACGCCGTCCAGCGTCAGCCGGTATTCGGCGCGGTGCTGGGCGTGATGTTTGCGCGCGCCGGCGGTCATCAATTCGAAAAACGGATTCTTCAGCGATTTCAGCACCATGGTGACGGCCGGCTGCGCCGCGGCCGCCGCCCGCCAGGGGACGGCCAGCAGAGCCAGGGATGCCAGTAGAAGTTCGCGCCGCCGCATAAATCCCTCCGCCTGATCAAGGCTGAATGGAAACCAGGCTTCATTGTGCTTTGACCGCCACGGCGGGTTCGCCACGGCGCATGGCTTCTTTATAGCGCACCGCGCGGCGAGGGCGGGTGGCCCGCCGGCTAGTTGGGGTTCAGCGCGTCGTTTAGATGGATGCCGCCGCAGAAATCGATGAACGCTTTGTGGCGCGCGGTTTCTCTTTTCTTGCGCGACCAGAGCACGCTGAGCTGGATGTCCCGGCTGGTGCATTGCGGCAGGATGGGGGTCAGTCTCCGTTCCCGCAATTCCATGGCGATGGAGATGTCGGGAAGATAGGCGATGCCCAGCCCCTTGAGCGCAAAGTGTTTCCTGGCCTCCAGGCTATTGCAGACCAGCGAGGCCGGCAGTTTCATCTCGTCCTCGTCGCCAAGATGCCAGGCTTCCACTTTGCCGGTATTGGGCGAGCGGTAATGCAGGCATTTATGCCGCGATAAATCATCGATGCCGCGTGGAATGCCGTGCCGAGCCAGATAGGCGTCGGAGGCGACCATGATCCTGCGGAAGCTGCCCAGCGGCAGCGCTTGGATTGCCTTGATCGCGCCGCAGCCGGCCGCGCCGGTTCTCAGCGCGAAATCGAAATCATCGTTGATGATGTCGACCAGTGTGTCCGAGTAATCCAATTCCAGTTCTATTTCGGGATAGAGCGAGTTGAATTGGGCAAAGTAATCCAGGAACACATCGCTGATGGGCGGCAGGCTGATGCGTATCTTGCCCTTGGCCTGGGTCATGCCGGCACCAAGTTCATCTTGGATGCTGTCCAGCTCTTGCAGCAGGCCCAAGGCCCGCTCCAGCAAGTGCTGGCCCTCGGCGGTGAGGGTGATGCTGCGGGTGGTGCGCTTGAACAGCGATACTTGCAGCCTGGCTTCCAGCCGGCTGATGCGCTTGCCGACGGCGGAGGCGGAGATCCCCATCCGCTGCCCCGTCATGACAAAGCTGCGCAGCTCCGCCACTTGAACGAACAGGGCCAGGTCCTGAATGGAACTGAGCATTTCCACGCCTTTCCGGACAAATCTGTCCATGCAATCTGGAGCGCAGGCTTACTTTATCGAAAGATGGCGCTGGCATTAGAGTTTGGCCTCGGACTTTAACACAGCCAATCCGCCGGCCGCGCGCCGGGGGCGAGCTGGCATTTTTGCGAGGAGGAACGCATGGTTGCGCGCACATTGAAACGGCCTGGCCTAGCTTGTTTGTATCTTTCATTGTTTTTGATGGGCGTGGCCGCTGCCGCGCCGCAGTGGATGCCGGAGCCGCGATGAATACGGGCAAATTGATGACTATGCCGCTGTTCGCGCTGGCGATTGCCGCCTTCGCCATCGGCACCGCCGAATTCGTGGTGATGGGGCTGTTGCCGGAAATCGCCAGCGATATGGCCATTTCTATTCCAGCCAGCGGCCATCTGGTGTCCGGTTACGCGCTAGGGGTGGTGATAGGCGGGCCGGTCATCGGCATCGCGCTCCGCGCCATGCGCGAAAAAACCGCCTTACTGGCGTTGATGCTGATGTTCGTGGTGGGCAATGCCGGCTGCCTGCTGGCCCCCGGTTTTGGCTGGCTGATGCTGGCGCGGGTGTTCACCGCGTTCAGCCATGCTTCTTTCATCGGCACCGCCGCGGTGTTGGCCTCGCGGCTGGCTCCGCCGGGCAAGGAGGCCCAGGCCATGGTGCTGATGCTCAGCGGCATGACCTTGGCCAATGTGCTGGGCGTGCCCTTGGGCTCCTTGCTGGGACAGTTGCAGGGCTGGCGCGCCACCTTCCTGGCGGTCATGCTGCTGGGCCTGTTGGCCGCGGCCTTGATCGCCGGCTTCGTTCCGGCCGGACGGGCCAGCCCGTCGGCGCCCGCCGGCCACGGTTCGGACCTGCGCCGGCCGGTGATCTGGCTGGGACTGGCCACCAGCGTGATGGCGTCGGCCAGCATGTTCGCCTTCTTCACCTATATCGTGCCGGTGCTGTTGCAAGTGACCCATGTGGAGGCCAAGGTGGCCACGGCGGCGCTCTTCGTCTGCGGCGTCGGCATCACCATAGGCGGCTTGCTGGGCGGACGCCTGGCCGACTGGAACCTGCCGAGGGCGCTGACGCTGACCCTGCCTTGCCTGATTGCGGTGCTGGTCGCGTTTTACTGGGCCAGCGCCAGCCTGTATCCGGCGCTGGCGTGCATGGTGTTGTGGGGCGGGCTGTCCTTCGCGGTGGGCATGATGCTGCAAGCGCTGATCATCAAGGTGGCCGGCAATGCCGCCGCCTATGCGTCCACCTTGAATATCGGCGCCTTCAATCTGGGCAATGCCATCGGCGCCTGGCTGGGCGGCAGGGTGCTGGAGATGGGCTGGGCCTTCAACGCCATCACGCTGCTGGCCGCCGCTCTGGCCGCCGTGACCCTGGCCATGGTCGTCGCCGTGTTGCGGACGGCGCGCCGGGCTCCGCGCTCGCTGTTGGTTTGAGGATGGGCTTGCCGGTATGGGAGTGGCTGGATGCGGCAAGGACTTGAGTGTTTACCCTAAACCTTGCAAAATCTAGCACCCACTCTCTAACAATTAATATATTCCGCCGATGAACGCTTCCCTCCCTCTCGCGCTGCGCGCCTGCGTCGCGCTGTGCTTGTCATGGCCCGCCGTCGCGCCGGCCAAATCCTTGCCGGCTCAGCCCGCATCCACCGTTGTCGCCGACTATTTGCAACAGGCCAAGGCCAGCCAGCAGCCGGCCGAGCTGCTCAGCTCGGTGGTGGAGGACGGGGTGGAGGTGCGCATGTACCGGATGGTGTCGCAGCAATGGCCGGGGGCCGGCAGTGGCATCAACAGCAATGCGCCGCTGTGGGAGCAGCAGTACAAGCTGGTCCTGCCCTTGCAGCGCAAGCCGGGCGCGCCGGTGCTGCTGTATGTGAACGGCGGCAGCAATCACGCGCAGCCGCCCAAGTTGCCGGATCGCTTGCCGGCGGAGGCGCTGGCGCGCGATCTGGGCGTGCCGGTGGCCGAGCTGTATTTCGTGCCGAACCAGGATTTGCAATTGGACGAGCAGCCGGCCGGCCGCGAGGACGCGCTGGTGGCCTATTCCTGGCGTAAAACGGTGGATCAGCCGCAGGCGGAGCGCTTCAGTTCCCTGCACTTGCCGATGACGCAGGCGGTGAGCGCGACGATGGACGCCTTGCAGCGCAGCTTGCCGGGCAGCGAGCGTTTCGTGCTGGCCGGCGCGTCCAAGCGCGGCTGGGCCGCTTGGCTGGCCGGTCTGAACGATAAGCGGGTGAGCGCCATCGTGCCGGTGGTGGCGGATTTCTGGAATGTGCGCGTCAACTTCACCCATGTTTACAACAGCTACGGCCAGCAATGGCCGGTGGCGCTGCGCGATTACCAGCGCAACGGCATCACCGAGGATGTGCTGCAGGGCGGGCCTGGCCTGGACGCCTTGTTGCGCTTCGAGGATGTGATCCATTACCGCGTCGGGATGGCGCGTTTGAGCAAGTATATGATTTCCGCCTCCGGCGACGATTTCGCGGTGCCGGATTCCGCCTGGAGTTATCTGCCGGACTTCGCCGGCCCCACCCAGCTGCGCTATCTGCCCAATCAGTCGCATTATGTGAAGGGCGATCAGATCGGCCAGGCCTTGCGGCAGTTCATGCGCCGCTGGCTGGCCGGCAAGCCGATGCCGCGGGCGCAGGTGGACGCGGACCCGGCCAGCGGCCGTCTGCGCGTCAAGGTGACGGCGCGGGAGGCGGGCAAGGCCACGCTGTGGCTGGCGAGCAATCCCAAGAGCCGGGATTTCCGCTTCAATTCCGGTATTCGTTATCAGCCCAAGGCGATCGAGGGCCAGTGCCGCCGCGGCAGTTGCAGCTTCGAGTTCCGGCCGGATGCCGCGCAGCCGGGCTGGCAGGCTTATTTCATCGCGTTCGAAGGCCAGGACTTCGCCTGGAGCACGCCGCCCTTGGTGTGGCCGCACGCCTATCCCAACGGTGAGCCGGTGCCGTTTGGCGCGCCGCGTTTGCAACTGGGGCGCTGATGACGTTTTGCCGCGTTTGGAGCCCGTGTTTGCATCTCTTGGCTCTGTCCTGATCCAGAAGCCGGCGATGCCGGCTTTTTCGTTCTTGGCTTTAGCTGTGGATTTTTAAGTCCATATTGGACTTTTTTGTTTTAATTTTGGATTTTTGAGTCTAAACTGGATTTATTGATCCAATTCGAGTGCCGCCATGCTGTCCCGTTACCAGTCCATCACCGACGCCATCGCCACCTTGTTCTACCCCTATGCCGAGGTGGTGCTGCATGACCTGGCCACCCAGTCCGTGGCCTATATCGCCAACAATTTCTCCAAGCGCGAGCTGGGCGACGATTCCGGCCTGGAAGAGCTGGAAAACACGCCGGACGCGACGGTGATCGGCCCTTACGAAAAACTGAACTGGGATGGCCGCAAGCTGCGCTCCATCAGCGTGGTGCTGCGCGACGACGCCGGCGCCGCGCTCGGAATGATGTGCGTGAACCTGGACATCTCGGTGTTCGAGGGCGCGCGGGCGGCACTGGACCTGTTCTTGTCCGGCAGCAAGCTGGTGGCGCAGCCGGCCTTGTTGTTCGAGGACGATTGGCAGGAGCGCATCAACCGTTTCATCCACGGCTGGCTGCAACAGCGCCAGCTGAGCCTGTCCATTCTCAACCGCGAGCACAAGCGCGAGCTGGTGGAGGCGCTGCTGCACGAGGGCGCGTTTCGCGGCAAGAACGCCGCCAACTACGTGGCCAATGTGCTGGGCATGGGCCGCGCCACGGTTTTCAAGCATTTGAAAGAGCTGAAGGAGCAAGCATGACACTGGATTCCCTGTTCGACGCCATCGCCGCCGCCCACCAGGCCATCCGCCCGCAGGCGCGGGTCACGCCGCTGGAGCACAGCCCGGCCTTGTCCGCCCTGACCGGCTGCGAGGTGTATCTGAAGTGCGAGCATCTGCAGCGCACCGGTTCTTTTAAATTCCGCGGCGCCAGCAACAAGCTGCGGCTGCTGGACCCGGCGGCGCGGCGAGACGGGGTGATCGCCGCGTCCACCGGCAACCACGGCCAGGCGGTGGCCTTGGCCGGCGGGCTGCTGCAAGTGCCGGTGACGGTGTACGCGCCGGCGTCCGCCGCCGCGGTGAAGCTGGATGCGATCCGCGCGCTGGGCGCGGAGTTGAAGCTGGTGGACGGCGACGCGCTGGCGGCGGAATTGAGCGCCGGCGCGGCGGCGCGGCGGGCGGGATTGCCCTTCGTGTCGCCGTATAACGATCTGGAGGTGGTGGCCGGCCAGGGCACAGTGGGCATGGAGCTGGCCGAGCAGTGCCCGGAGCTGGACGCGGTCTTTGTCTCCGTGGGCGGCGGCGGCCTGATTTCCGGCATCGGAACGGCCTTGCGGCGCCTGGCGCCCGGCGCGGAAATGGTGGGCTGCTGGCCATCGGCGGCGGCCACCATGCACGCCAGCCTGCAGGCCGGCCGCATCGTCGAGGTGGACGAGGGCGACACCCTGTCCGATGGCACCGCCGGCGGGGTGGAGCCCGGCGCGGTGACTTTCGAGCTGTGCCAGGCCCTGATCCGCCATTGCGCGCTGGTCAGCGAGGCGGAGATCCGCACGGCGCTGCGCTTGCTGGCCCAAAGCGAGCGCTGGATGCTGGAGGGCGCGGCGGGCGTGGCGCTGGCCGGCCTGTTGCAGCAGGCGCCGCGCTACCACGGCAAGAAAGTGGCGGTGGTGCTGTGTGGCCGCAACATCGTGCTGGATAAGTTTGTGAAGGCGGTGTCATGAAAATCTTCAACAAGGATGAAATCCTGGCGCGGCTGGATCTGGAGCGGGCGGAAGCGCTGCTGCGCCAGGGCTTCATCGCCTATTCCGCCGGGCGCGCGCAACTGCCGCCGGTGCAGCATTTCGCCTTTGCGGCGGCCAACGGCGATTGCTGCGTGAAATCCGGCCATGTGGAAGGCGAGAGCCTGTTCGCGGTCAAGGTGTCCTCCGGTTTCTATGACAATCCCAAGCGCGGCTTGCCCAGCAATCAGGGCCTGGTGCTTTGCTTCTGCGCCCGAACCGGCGCGCCGCTGGCGCTGCTGCGGGACGAGGGCTGGCTCACCGCCTGGCGCACCGCGCTGGCCGGGCGGCTGGCGGCGCGGGTCTTGGCGCCCAGCCGGGTGGAGGCGATAGGCATCGTCGGCACCGGCTTGCAGGCGCGGCTGCAATTGCGCGCCTTGCAGGCGGTGACGCCGTGCCGCGATGCATGGGTGTGGGGGCGTTCCGAGACCGAGCTGGCGGCCTTCGCCGCCGAGTTCGAGGCCGAGGGCTACCGTGTGCGGACCACGCTGGACGCGGAAGCGCTGGCGCGCGCCTGCCGGCTGATCGTCACCTGCACGCCGTCCAGCCGGCCCATTCTGCAAGCCGGCTGGCTGCGGCCCGGCAGCCATGTCACCGCGGTGGGCGCGGACGCCGCCGGCAAGCAGGAGCTGGCGCTGGAACTGGTGGCCGGCGCGGACCGCATCGTGGTGGATTCCGTCGCGCAGTGCGCGGCTTACGGCGAGGTGTCGCATGCGTTGGCCGCCGGATTGCTGGAGCGCGAACGGCTGGCGGAACTGGGGCGGCTGCTGGCCGGCGAGCAGCCGGGCCGGCAAAGCGAGGACGAGATCACGCTGGCGGATCTGACCGGGCTGGCGGTGCAGGACGCGCAGATCGCCAAGTGCGTGCTGGAGGCCCAGGCCTGAGACGCTATTGACCGTCAATGGGTTCTCAGAACCTGTTCAAAGTCTGCTGCGCTTCAGCGATACGGCGTTAAAAACGAGCTCAAAATGCTCATGTACCACTTGTACATTCCGCTTTTTCGCTCGTTTTCGCCTTGTCTCGCCCTTGCTCGCGAGACTTTGAACAGGTTCTCAGGCCGCGTGTGGGAAGCCATGCACCGGCCGTAAGGGCGGCCGGGCGTGGCCGCCCTGTTTTTGCGCCGCCATCAGGAAGCGGGTGTAGTTTTCCTTGCCTACCTGGCGGAAGTTGAATTTGACGGTGTCGGCGCTCAGCACGACGCCGTCCTTGGCCTGCAAGCGCGCGACGATGTCGGCGATCACATTGTCCGCCTGCTGACGCAGCGCGGAGCCGGCTTCTTTTTTCAGCATTTCGTTGAGGGTGACGATGGCGGGCGCGTCCGCCAGCCCCATGGCGGACAGGACGGCGGCGTGTTGGCCGAAGTGCCGCCAGACGATGGCTTGCGAGCCCAGCCGCAACACGAATTTGAACGGAAAGCCGGTGCGGATGGAGAGCAGCACCGGGTCGATGCACACCAATTGTTCGATGGAGTTGACGCCCTCGGCCGCCAGCGCGGCGGAAATATTGGCGGTCACGCCTTCCAGTTGGATCAATTGGTCGTTTTCCTGCGGCTGTTCCTTGGCGTTCAGGTTCAGCGCCACCAGCCGGCGCAGCAGTTTGAACAGCGTATCCATCGGAAAGGCGCCTACTGCGAAGGCGGACACGGTTTGCGCGGCGGAGACGGTTTCGGCGGCGCCGGCGGCGCTGACGGCCGCGCCGATGGGGATGGCCAGCATCATGCGCAGCGCGTACCAGTACACGTCCGCCACATTGAGGCTGCGCTTGCGCACGCTCAGCACCATGTCGCTGACCACGAACAGATAGGCGCCGGCAATGGCGGCGCAGACGATCTGCGCGTCGAACGGCAGCGTCAGTTGGTCGTTGACGGCGAGCAGGTAGAGCACGCTCATGCACAGAGTGGCGATCAGCATCAGCAGCATCGGGGTGAGGAAGGCGGCGCGGCCGTAGTGCTCGCGGTAGATCTGCTCGAACAATTGCTCGGCGGCGGCTTCCACTTCTTCGTTCTCAGGCAACGGCCAGGTGCTCAGTTGCGGGTGCTTGTCGGTGCGCGGCTGCCAGAACTGGCGCAGGTAATAGACCAGCGCGCCGTTGTTGAGCCGGTTGCGGAATTCCTCGTAGCGGGCGCCCCAGCCTATGACCAGGAAGCGGATCATCGGCGCGGCCGCCAGCGCGGTGACCAGCAGGCCCAGCGCGAAATGACTGGTGTGCAGGGAGCGGGAGAAAGGCCGTTCCGTCAGCCACGGCAGCATCGCCAGCGCGGTGATGTCCAAGAGCAGCAGGCCTATCCACAAGCCGTGATAGTTCAGGTTTCTCATGATGGCCTCGCTGATTGGCGGCGTGGCTACCATGTTAGTTCTCCAGCGTAAAATCGCACTCCGTACGAATAACTAGCCGCTTGGGCAGCGTCAACCTTGTCGAAAGTCGTGTTGAATCATTGATGGCCGGCCCCTAGCATTTGCTTCGCATTTGATTGGCATGCCAATAGCGCGGCGGCTGTCCTCGCCCGAGGTTTTCCTTGCCGCCGCTTGCCATCCTCCAACCGACGTTCGCCAACGGGACCAGACATGCCGGACATCATCGATTTGAGAAGCGACACTCTGACGCGGGTCAGCAAGCGCGATGTGGAAGCGCTGGATTTCGCCAAGATCGGCGACGACTGTTACGGCGAAGACCGCTATGTGCGTGAACTGGAAGCCTACTGCGCCGAGCTGTTCGGCAAGGAGGCGGCCTTGTTCATGCCCTCCGGCACCATGAGCAATCAGGTGGGCCTGCGCTGTCTGGCGGCGCCCGGCGATGAGATCGTCACCGAGGTGGGCTATCACATCAGCTTCTTCGAGTCCTCGGCGGTCAGCGCCAACAGCGGCCTGGTGCTGAATGCCTACCATAGCCGGAATGGCGTGCTCACCGCCGACGAAGCGCGCATCGCCATCCACGCCAAGGCGCGCTGGTCCAGCCTGTACGCGGTGCCCAAGGTGGTGGCGATAGAGAGCAGCATCAACAGCTACGGCGGCATCGTCTATCCGGTGGACGAGATGCTGCGCGTGCGCGCGCTGTGCGACGAAATGGGCCTCAGCCTGTACCTGGACGGCGCGCGAGTGCTCAATGCCTGCAGTCATCTGGATCTGTCGCCGGCGCGTTATGCGCGGCCGGCGGACATGTTGAACTTTTGCTTTTCCAAAGGCGTGGGCGCGCCGTTCGGCTCCATCCTGGCCGGGCCGGCCCACAAGATCGAGGCGGCCAAGATCTTCCGCAAGTGGCAGGGAGGCAGCCTGCACCAGTCCGGATTGATGGCCGGCGTGGCGCTGGACAAGATGCGGCATTGGCAGCAAGTGACGCAGCAAGACAATGACAATGCGGCCTGGCTGGGGCGCAGGCTGGGCGAAGCGGCGCGGCTCAAATACCCGGTGGAGACCAATATGGTGTTCATCGAGGCGGCGGACGCCAAGGCCGCGGCGGCGCGGCTGGCGGAGCGGGGCGTGTTGGCGCTGGCCTGGAAGCCGGACTTGCTGCGCTTCACTTGCAGCAGCCTGGTGACGCGGCGCGAGCTGGAGCGGGCGGCGGACATCATACGCGCCAGCCTGTGAGCGCCGGCCTGCCATTCCGGACAATTTCTCACGACAGAGCGGAGCGCCGCCCGCTTTTTCCCGGCGCGGCGGTCGCTTATCGTTGTTGGCTGTTTTGCAGCCAAAGGAAGCGATATGTCGAATGTGGAATGCAGCGTGCGGCCAAGCCGCGCGGAGCTTGGCCTGGACGCGCGCGTGGACGCGGTGCTGGAGCAGGCGCTGAGCGAGCGGCGGCTGGTGGGAGCGGTAGTGCTGGTGGCCAAGGACGGCACGCCGGCCTACCGCCGCGCCGCCGGCTGGGCTGACCGGGAGGCCGGCGTGCCGATGCGGGAGGATGCGCTGTTCCGGCTTGCTTCCGTCAGCAAGCCCATTGTTTCCACGGCCGCGATGGCGCTGGCGGCGCGGCGGCGGCTGGACCTGGACGAGGACATCGCCCGCTGGCTGCCGGAGTTTCGGCCGCGGCTGGCGGATGGAACGCCGGCGCGGATCACGCTGCGGCAGCTGCTCAGCCATACCGCCGGCCTGGGCTATCGCTTCTTTGAGGAAGACGGCGACGGGCCCTATGCCCGCGCCGGAGTGTCCGACGGCATGGATGCCGACGGCCTCTCGTTGGCGGAGAACCTGCGCCGCATCGCCAGCGTGCCGCTGCTGTATCCGCCCGGCCAGTCCTGGGGCTATTCGCTGGCCACCGACGTGTTGGGCGCGCTGGTGGAGCGGGTGGCGGACGAGCCGCTGCCGCAGGCGGTGCGCCGCTGGGTCACTGCGCCGCTGGGCATGGACGACACCGATTTCCATGCCTTGGCGCCGCAGCGCCTGGCCGCGATCTACGTCAATGGCGAGGCCGAACCGTGGCGGATGGAGCAGCCGGCGATAGTGGCGCCGTTCGAAGGCACGGTGGGGATACGCTTTGCGCCGCAGCGGGCGCTGGACGCCGGCGCCTATCCGTCCGGCGGCGCGGGCATGGTGGGCAGCGCCGACGATTTGCTGCGCTTGCTGGAGGCGCTGCGCCAGGGCGGCGCGCCGCTGCTGCCGCCGGAATGGGTGGACGAGATGGGGCGCAATCACACCGGAGCGCAGGAACTGCCGGAAATGCCCGGCTTCGGTTTCGGCCTGGGTTTCTCGGTGCTGCGCGATCCGGCCGCCGCCGCGTCGCCGGAATCGCCCGGCACTTGGCGCTGGGGCGGCGCTTACGGCCATTCCTGGTTTGTGGACCGCGCGCGCGGCCTGAGCGTGGTGGCTTTCACCAATACCTTGTATGAAGGCATGTCCGGGCGCTTCGTTTCCGATCTGCGCGACGCGGTGTACGGCGTGGAGCCGCGCTTGCAATAATTCAACCAAAAATGTAAATTTCAACAAATTGTTGAATTGTGGCGGCCCAAGCCCAACGAGATTCGAGCTTGGGCCGCTGGCATGAAGGGGAAACGATGTTGCAATTGGAGCGCTTGGCGCTGCGCGAATTTCGCGCCGAGGATTTGCCCAATGTGTTTTACGGGCTGTCGCACCCGGAAGTGATCAAACATTACGGCATCCATTACGCCAGCGAGGAGGACTGCCGCGCGCAGATGCGTTGGTTCGACGACATCCGCGCCGACGGCAGCGGCCTGTGGCTGGCGCTGGAAACGCGGGAGGATGGGCGCTTCCTGGGCGCGGTGGGCATCAGCTCCTGGTCGGAACAGCACCATTGCGCCGAACTGGGCTATTGGCTGCTGCCGGAACACTGGGGCCGCGGCTATATGCGGGAAGCCCTGCGCGGTTTCCTGAGGCTGGCTTATCGCCGCTTCCCGCTCAACCGCGTCTACGCGCAAGTGGAAGTGGACAATCTGGGCTCCGGCAAACTGTTGCGGAGCGTCGGCTTTACCCTGGAGGGCGTCAGCCGCGAGTGCGAATGGAAGGACGGCCGCTATCTGTCGCTGGCCAATTACGCCTTGTTGCGCGCGGAGCATGAGGCGGAGGACGGTGGCGATGAGTGAGGCGGAACGCAAATACGTGGCGGTGATCCACAAGCGGCTGGAGCCGGGCCGGGCGATGAATGTGCTGGGCCATCTGGCGTTGGCGCTGGCCTGCCGGCTGCGGCGCGCGGACGCGGCGGCAAACCACGTGGATTATGTGGACGCCGACGGCGGCGTGCATCCGGCGATCTCGGCCGATCCCTTCATCGTGCTGCGCGCCGACAACTCCGCCAAGCTGGAACGGCTGCGCCAGGCCGCCGCCGAAGCCGGCGTGGCCTGCGTCGATTTCACCGACACCATGGCCGAGGGCGGCAGCGCGGAACAACTGCGCCGCACCGCGGCCACCCCGGCCGCCGCCTTGGAGTATTGGGGCGTGGCCTTGTGCGGCGACGAGGCCGAACTGGGCGCGCTGACGCGCAAGTTCAGCCTTTACCGTTGACGGGCGGGCGCATGGACGATCCGAAGCAGGCGGAAAAGCAGGCGGTGCTGCGCGCCTTGAGCGCCACGGTCAAGCTGGTGGGCGCCATGGTGGATGCGCACACCGAGGTGGTGTTGCATGATCTGGGCCGGCCGGAGCGCTCCATCATCGCCATCGAGAACGGCCATGTGTCCGGCCGTCAGGCCGGTGACGCCATCCTCGGCGGCCCGGCTGGCGACCGCGGCTTCGCCGCCATCGAACAGGCGATGCGTCAGGGCGGCGCGGAACCGGCGCTGGTGTCCGGCTACCATACCCTGAGCCGCGACGGCCGGCGGCTGCTGTCCGCCAGCGCCGTCTTCAAGACCGCCGCCGGCGAACCCTTCGCCGCGCTGTGCCTGAACAGCGACCGCAGCGAGCTGGAAGCGGCGCTGGCCTGCCTGCAGGCGCTGGTGGGCCGAGCGCCGCCGCCGCAACGGACGGCGCCGGAGCCGCCGGCGATGGACGAAGCGATGCAGGACATCATCGCCCAGGCGCTGGAGCGCGGCGGCAAGCCGCTGGCGCGGATGAAAAAGGCGGACAAGAAACAGGCTGTGGCGCAGATGCTGGAGCAGGGCCTGTTCATCGTCAAAGGCGGGGTGGAGCGCGCGGCCGAGGCGCTGGGCGTCAGCCGCTACACCGTCTACAACTATCTGGACGAAATCCGCGGCGATGCGCGGGAGGACAAGGCATGAACATCCCTATCTATCAGGTGGACGCGTTCTGTGACGCGGTGTTCCACGGCAATCCGGCGGCGGTGTGCCCGTTGTCGGCCTGGCTGCCGGACGCCGCGCTGCAAGCCATCGCGATGGAAAACAATCTGTCCGAGACCGCTTTTTTTGTCGCGGACGGCGAGCGGATGGCGCTGCGCTGGTTCACGCCGACCACCGAGGTGGATTTGTGCGGCCACGCCACGCTGGCCAGTGCCTGGGTGTTGTTCCATCAGTTGGGCTGGCGCGGCGAGCGCATCGCCTTCCAGACCCGCAGCGGCGAATTGACGGCGCGGCATGACGGCGAGCGCATCGAGCTGCGCTTCCCCGCGGTGACGCCGCGGCCCTGCGCCGAGCCGCCCGGCCTGCTGGCGGCGCTGGGCCTGGACACCGGCCAAGTGCTGGCCGCCGACGACTACATCGTGGTACTGGACGACGCTGCGCGGCTGGCGGCGCTGCGGCCGGACTTCCAGCGGCTGCGCGGCTTGCCCAAGCGCGGGGTGGCGGTGACCGCGCGCGGCGCGGATTGCGATTTCGTCAGTCGCTGGTTCGGCCCCGGCGTAGGAGTCGACGAAGACCCGGTCACCGGCTCGGCTCACTGCTGGCTGGCGCCGTACTGGGCCGGCGTACTGGGCAAGACCCGTTTGCAGGCGCGCCAGGGCGGCGCGCGCCGCGGCAGCCTGGAATGCCGGCTGGAAGGCGGGGAAGTGGCTTTGCTGGGGCAGGCGCGGCTGTATCTGAAGGGCGAGATTTACGTTTAGAACGTGTTTACGATCTCGCGAGCTAAGGCGAGACAAGGCAAAAACGAGCGAAAAAGCGGAANNTCGTAAACAGGTTCTTAGGCGTGGAGCGGCGCTTCACACGGCGCTTTCCGCCGCCAATTGCTCATCGCACACCGCCTTGACGCAGGCGCGCAGCCATTGCTGCGCCGGGTCCGCGTCCAGCCGTGGATGCCAGATCATGGAAACGGTGATTTCCGCCACCGTCAGCGGCAGCGCGAAGCTGTGCAGTCCGGCGCGCAGCTGGCCGGTGTGACGCTCCGGCACGGTGGCGATCAGATCGCTGGCGCGCGCCAGCGCCAGCGCGGTGGCGAAGCCGCCCACGGTGACCGTGACATTCCGTTGCCGTCCCTGTGCGCTCAGCGCCTCGTCCACCGGGCCGAGCAGTCCGCGGCGGCGGGCCACCATCACATGGTGGCCGGCGGCGTAGCGTTCGACGTCGATGGCGCCGGCCGTCAGCGGATGGCCGGCGCGCACCACGCCGACGAAGCGGTCGCGGAACAGCATGCGCACTCGCAACTCCGGCCCGGCTTCGTGGCCCACCACTCCGGTGTCCAGGTCCACCGCGCCGTCGCGCAGCGGCGCATTGTCCTTGTCGCGCTTGGGCAGAAAATGCAGATGCACGCCCGGCGCCTCGCCTTGCAGCCGCGCCAGCAGCCGTGGGCCGAAGTTCTCGGCGAAACCGTCGCTGCAGCGCAGGGTGAAGCTGCGCTGCAAACTGTCCAGCCGCAGCGTCCCGGCCGGGCGCAGCGCGTTTTCCGCGTCCAGCACCAGCGCGTGCACCCGCTCGCGCAGCTCCAGCGCGCGCGGCGTCGGCGCCAGGC
>NZ_JAJOHW010000065.1 GCF_021129195.1 Chromobacterium aquaticum
GGCGCGCGACCTGCCGGCCGGCTGGATAGGCGGCGTGTGCGCCGCGCCGGGCCTGGCCATCGGCCAGGTGGTGCGCCTGGACGCTTTCGAGCCGGCGCTGCCGGAGTTCGCGGTCAACGCCGACGAGGAACGCGAACAGCTGCGCCGGGCGCTGGCTCAAGTCAGCTCCGGCATTGCCACCGCCATCGACGACGCGCTGCGTCGCGGCCAGACCTCGCAGAGCGATATTTTCTCCGCGCATCTGGCGCTGGTGGAAGATCCTGAGCTGCAAGCCGCCGCCGAGCGGGACATCGCCGCCGGCCACGGCGCCGGCCACGCTTTCCGCCAGGCGGTGCGCACGCAATGTCGCGTGCTGTCCGGCCTGGGCAGCCCCTTGCTGGCGGAACGGGCAACCGATCTCAAGGACATCGAACGTCAGGTGCTGCAGGCGCTGCTCGGCGACGCGCAAGGCGCGCCCGAACTGTATCCGGCCTCCATCCTGGTGGCCGAGGACCTGGCTCCTTCAGAGTTGACCCGGCTGCCGCGCGAGCGGGTGGCCGGCATTCTGTCCGCCGCCGGCGGCGCCAGCGGCCACGTGGCCATCCTGGCGCGCGCGCTCGGCATTCCGGCGCTGGTGGCGTGCGGACCGCAGGTGCTGCGGCTGGAAGCCGGCAGCCAATTGCTGCTGGACGCCGGCCAGGGCTGGTGTCAGCCGGAGCCGGACGCCGACGCCTTGGCCACCGCGCGGCAGCAGATGAGCGCGCTGGAACAGCGCCGCGCGGCGATGCGCGCCGACGCCGATGGCGCGGCGGTGACGCTGGATGGCGTGCGCATCGAAGTGGCCGCCAATATCGCCAATGAGCAGGACGCGCGCGACGCGGTGCTCCACGGCGCCGACAGCGTCGGCCTGCTGCGCACTGAATTCCTGTTCATCGACCGCCAGCACGCGCCGGATCGCTATGAACAGGCCAATGCCTATCAGGCGGTGCTGGACGAATTGCAGGGCCGCGCCGCCATCATCCGCACGCTGGACGTGGGCGGCGATAAGGAAGTGCCCTATCTGACCCTGCCGCCGGAACCCAACCCGGCCTTGGGCCTGCGCGGCATCCGCACCGGCTTCGCCCACCCGGAAATGCTGGACGAACAGCTGCGCGCGCTGCTGATGCTGCAGCCCTTGTCGCGGCTGCGCATCCTGGTGCCGATGATCGCCGAGGTCGGCGAACTGCGACGCCTGCGTCGGCGCATCGACGAACTGGCCGAGGAAATGGGGCTGAGCGAGCGGCCGCAGTTGGGCGTGATGGTGGAAGTGCCCTCCGCCGCGCTGCTGGCCGACCAACTGGCCGCCGAGGCCGATTTCCTGTCCATAGGCACCAATGATCTGACCCAATACACGCTGGCGATGGACCGCTGCAACGCCTCGCTGGCCGCCAGTCTGGACGCGCTGCATCCGGCGCTGCTGCGCCTGATCGCTCAGACCGTGGCCGGCGCCAGCCGGCACGGCAAATGGGTGGGCGTGTGCGGCGCGCTGGCTTCGGATCCGCTGGCGACGCCGGTGCTGGTCGGCCTCGGCGTCGCCGAGCTGTCGGTCAGCCCCGGCCTGGTGCCGGAGATCAAGGCCAGGGTGAGAACGCTGGAACAGCAAGGCTGTCGCCAGCGCGCAGAAGCGCTGCTGGCGCTGGACGCCGCCGCCGCGGTGCGCGCGCGCGCCGTCGAATGGTGGCCGCTGGATTGAAGTTCGAGGTTTGACGCGCATGCCGCGGGGACAACGCGGCAGCGAGACACTTAGCGCAACACACACAAGAAGGCTGGGACGCCATGCCTCCATGGCGACCAAACATTGGGAGATGAGACGTGAGTACCTCTGACAATAAATTCGCCGGCATCCAGCAGCTGGGCCGCGCGCTGATGCTGCCTATCGCCGTTCTGCCGGTGGCGGGCCTGCTGCTGCGCCTGGGCCAGCCCGATCTGCTCAACATCAAGATGATGGCCCAGGCGGGTGACGCCATTTTCGGCAACCTGGCGCTGATTTTCGCCATCGGCGTGGCGGTGGGCTTCGCCAAGGACAATAACGGCACCTCCGGCCTGGCCGGCGCCATCGGCTACCTGGTGATCACCGCGGTGCTGAAGGTGATAGACGAAAAACTCAATATGGGGGTGCTGTCCGGCATCCTGTCCGGCCTGGTGGCCGGCGCCTTGTACAACCGCTACAAGGACATCAAGCTGCCCAGCTATCTGGCCTTCTTCGGCGGCAAGCGCTTCGTGCCCATCGTCACCGGTTTTTCCATGCTGCTGCTGGGCGCGGTGCTCGGCTATGTGTGGATGCCGGTGCAGATCGGCATCGATAGCGTGGGCCGCTGGCTGATCGGCGCCGGCGAGATCGGCGTGTTCGCCTATGGCGTGCTCAACCGCGTGCTCATCGTCACCGGCCTGCATCACATCCTCAACACCATAGTCTGGTTCCAGGTGGGCGACTTCGCCAGTGCCGCCGGCAAGGTGGTGCACGGCGATCTGACCCGTTTCTTCGCCGGCGACAAGACGGCCGGCATGTTCATGTCCGGCTTCTTCCCGGTGATGATGTTCGGCCTGCCGGCCGCCTGCCTGGCGATGCACCGCACCGCCAAGCAGGAAAACAAGCAAGCCGTCGGCGGCCTGCTGTTCTCGATGGCGCTGACCGCGATGCTGACCGGGGTCACCGAGCCGGTGGAATTCGCCTTCATGTTCCTGGCCCCGGCGCTGTACGCCATCCACGCGGTGCTGACCGGCCTGGCCATGGCCTTGATGCACGCGCTCAACATCAAGTTGGGTTTCGGCTTCTCCGCCGGCCTGTTCGATTACCTGCTGAACTTCGGCCTGTCCACCAATCCGTTGTTGCTGGTCCCGGTGGGCATAGGCTATTTCGCGCTCTACTACGTGCTGTTCGTGTTCTTCATCAAGAAGTTCGACCTCAAAACCCCGGGCCGTGAAGATGTCGTTGTGGCCATGGCGGCTGTCTCCGCCGGCAGCGGCCGCGCGCGCGCCTTCATCGCCGCGCTGGGCGGCGGCGCCAATCTGAAATCCGTTGATGCCTGCACCACCCGCTTGCGCCTGCAAGTGGCCAGTAATGACAAGGTGGACGAAGCCGCGCTGAAGGCGCTGGGCTCGCGCGGCCTGATCAAGCCGGCCGCCGGCAGCGTGCAAGTGGTGCTGGGACCGGAGGCGGACCTGATCGCCGACGAGATCCGCGTCGCGCTGGGCAATCCCGAAGCGGCTGCCGCGCCGTCCGCCACGGCGCCGGTTCAGGCCTTGGGCGAAGTGGTCGGCATCGACCGCGAACGCTGGCTGGCGGCGCTGGGCGGCGCGGCCAATGTGCGCAAGGTGGAGGCCGTGGCCGGCAGCCGGCTGCGGGTGGAAGTGGCCGACGCGGCCTTGGTGGATCAGGCGGCTTTGCAACAGCTGGGCGCCAGCGGCGTCACCGCCTTCTCCGGCACGCTATTGCATATAGTATTGAATAGCGACGCTGGCGATTACGCGGCCGCGCTGCAGGGTTGAACACCGGACGGCGGACGGCGGAATTTGACGCACGGCAAGCGCTGGCGGAATTTCCGCACTGTCGATGTTGGTAATTCGCCCACTACTTATGTAGCGAGTTGATTACAAGCGGAATCAGGCGGACAGTGGTGGCGCAGGGCACGGGAAGATGACCTTGCGCCATTTCAACTTGGAGGATGCATCATGACGTTGCGAGTTGCTATCAATGGTTACGGCCGCATCGGCCGCATGATTGTGCGTGCATGGCAAGAGCGCTATGCCGATCAGGACATCGAGATCGTCGCCATCAACGATCTGGCCTCGCCGGAGCTGCATGAACACCTGACCCGTTACGACAGCGTGCATGGTCCGTTCGCCGCTTCCGTGGCGCTGGACGGCGATCATCTGGTGGTCAATGGCAAGAAGATCAAGCTACTGGCCATCCGCAACCCGGCCGAGCTGCCGTGGAAAGAATTGAACGTGGACGTGGTGATGGAATGCACCGGCTTGTTCACCTCCCGCGAAAAAGCCGGCGCGCATCTGCAGGCCGGCGCCAAGAAAGTGCTGATCTCCGCCCCGGGCGGCGAGGGCGTGGACGCCACCGTGGTTTACGGCGTCAACCATCAGCAGTTGAGCAGCGCGATGACCATCGTTTCCAACGCGTCCTGCACCACCAACTGTCTGGCCCCGATGGTGCAGCCGCTGATCGACACCATAGGCATCGAACGCGGTCTGATGACCACGGTGCACGCCTACACCAACGACCAAGTGCTGCTGGACACCGATCACAAGGATCTGCGCCGCGCTCGTTCCGCCGCCGTGTCCATGATCCCGACCAAGACCGGCGCCGCCGCCGCGGTGGGCCTGGTGCTGCCGCAGCTGAAAGGCAAGCTGGACGGTTTCGCCGTGCGCGTGCCGGTCAGCAATGTGTCGCTGGTGGATCTGACCTTCACCGCCGGCCGCGATACCAGCAAGGAAGAAGTGAACCAGCTGATCACCGCCGCCGCCAACGGCTCGTTGAAGGGCGTGCTCGGCGTCAACACCCTGCCGCTGGTGTCCTGCGACTTCCTGCACAACCCGGCGTCCAGCACCTTCGACGCGACGCTGACCCGCGTGATCGGCGGCCGTGAAGTCAAAGTGCTGGCCTGGTACGACAATGAGTGGGGCTTCTCCAACCGCATGATCGATACCGCGGTGGCCTGGCAGGCCGCCAAGTAAGCTCGCCGGCTGTTGCATCGTTCAGGCCATGGTTCCAAGGAACCATGGCCTGATTTCATTCCGGCGCGCCGCGGTAGCGCAGGCAGGCTTCGCCAAAGGCCAGCAGCCGTCGCTGCTCGTCGAACGCTTCCGCGCTGGCATGGTAGATGCGCCGCCCCTGGCTGCGCAGGGTGGCCACCGTGTGGATGCGGCCGGCGCAGACCTGGCGAGTGAAGCTGGTGGTTAGCGATAAGGTGACGCAGGCGCGCGGCGTCTCGCCCAGCGGCCGCCAGGTGCCGCACAGCCCGCAGGCCGCGTCCAGCAAGGCGGCGTAGACGCCGCCGTGCACCACGCCGGCCGGGTTCAAATGCCGAGGGCCGATGTCCAGTTCGACGATGGCAAGGCCGGCTTCCCAGCGGACGACGTGGAAGCCCAGCAGTTCGCGCAAGCCGTGCTCGGGGGCGGCGGGGGAAACAAAGTCGGTCATTGATCCTTGCCTTTGATCTGCCACGGCACCGCCGGGTAATTCAGCTTGCCGGTGGCCTGCGCGGCGGGCGAGACCAGCACCACGCGGCCGCCGTCCTGATGCTGGCCTATGTATTGGGTGAAGTGGGGATTGTCGCCATTGGCGTCGAAGCTGAGCGGGCCGATCAAGGTGTCGCGCCGGGTGTTGCGCAGCTCCGCCGCTAGTCCGCCGGGGCGTTTCAGGCTGCCCTTGTCGGCGGCGCGGGCGATGGCCTCGAACAAAACTTGGCCTTGCACATAGGCCATCTCGCTCATGTAGTCCGGCGCGTTCCGGTAGCGCGCATGGTAGCTGGCGTAGAAGCGCCGGCCGGCCTCGGTTTTGAAACTGGGTGGATAGGACAGCAAGGCCGCTCCCAGCACATTGTTGACCAGTTCCGGGAAATCGGCGGCCATCTTCGAGGTGGCCAGGCCCCAGACCCCCAGCATGGCCTTGACCTCCGGCTTGAGCACGCGGGCGGCGCGCAGCATGCCGATATAGTCGTTTTCATAGGCGATCATCACGATGATGTCCGGCTTGTCCCGCAGCCGCACCTTGTTGAGCAAGGGCTTGAAATCCTGCACCCCGGGTTCGAAGCCATGCATGAGGTTGCGTCGGATGCCGCGCGCCTGGTTGTGCCGCAGCAGCAGCTGAGCCAACTCCTGGCTGGCATCGCGGTTGGAATAAAGAATGGACACCGATGCGACGCCGACCTCGGCGAGGAAGCGGGACACCGCCCGCGCATAGCCGTTGTTGTCGTTGATGCGGAAAAAATTGGACAGGCCGCGGCGGCTGAGGCCCTGGCTCAGCGCGCCGCTGGTCAGGTAGACCAGGCCCAGCCTGTTGGCGCTGTCCGAGGCCGGAGCGACGATATTGGAGCTGTAGCCGCCGACGATGGCGACGACGCCCTGGCTGGCCAGCTGTTCGACCGCGGCCACCGCCTTGGCCGGCGCGGACTCGTCGTCCTGCACCAGCAAGCGGATGCGATGGCGCGACTGGGACTGGTTGAAGTCGGCGGCGGCGGTGGCGATGCCGCGTTCCATTTCGCTGCCGACGCGAGCCAGGCCGCCGCTGAGCGACAGCGGCACGCCGACCAGGAACTCGGCGGCGCGGCAGTCGGCGGCGAGGGCGCTGGAGATGAGGATGCCGAGCAACAGCCCGCCGTTTAAGACCGGCGCCGGACGCGCCCGTGGTGCCGGTTTGTGCAAGCGCCGCGTGGTTTCCGGCCGGGGGCACTGTGGGTTGGGATCGTGAATCATCATCGACTCCTTTTGCTAATGGTCGTCGTCGAAGTCCATCGCGGCCAGCCTACGCGCCATGTCCAGCAGCCGCGGTCCGATGTCTTCCTCCAGCCGGCGGCGCTTGAGCTGGAAGCTGGGCCCGCCGCAGTTGAAGGAGATCAGGCCGTGGCTGGGATGGCGCATCGCGACGCCGACTGAGTTGACGCCGCGCTGCCACTCGCCCAGAGACAGGCAGAAACCGCGTTCGGCGTAATCGCGGAATGCCTGTTCCAGCGACAGCCGGATGGCGGCCCAATCGTCGGGGCGGCGGCGGCGGAGGTGTTCCAGCAGAAAGGCGCGTTCGGTTTCCGGCATGGCCGCCAGGCAAGCCTTGCCCATGGCTGAACTGTGCAGCGGAATGCGCGAGCCGACCTGGCGGCGCATGGTGAGGTGGGCCTCGCTGTGCGCCACGTGCAGATACACCATGTCCAAGCGGTCGCGGGCGCCTATCGCCACCGCGGCCTGGGCCTGGCGCGCCAGCGCCGCCATCGGCGCATGCGCGGCGTCGCAGATGGCCAGATTGCCCAGCATCGCATAGCCGAAGGCCAGCACGCCGATTTCCAAATGGTATTTGCCGGAGGCCGGCGTGTAGCGCAGATAACCCAGCCGGGTCAGCGTATGCGTCAGGCGCGACACCGTGGGGCGGGGCAGACCGCTGCGGCACGCCAGTTCCTGATTGCCCAGCGCCTTGCCGTCCGGAGTGAAGCAGCGCAGCAGTTCCAGGCCGCGCGCCAGCGCGGTGACGAATTGCCGCTTATCGTCGGCTTCCACCATGTCTGGCGCCAGCAGCGGCCAGTCCGGAAAGCTGGGCTTCATCGCATCCCCTTCGCTGACGGGCCAGCCATCGGCAACCGGCCCAGAGTGCGCTTCCACTGTATGCGCCGGGGTGGCGGAAGGGGATTATTTCGAAGTTAAGTTTCGCTGTGCGAAATTGCCAGCGTCATTGCAGAGGCCTATCGGCACAGGAATGATTAAAAATCAGATATTTGGGAGCGGAGGAACATTGATGCGGCTTGTCGCCATTTGACCACAAGCGTTTTCAGTCGTCTTGCTGCAGATCGGGTAGGCGTGGCGGCACCGGAACCTCGATCACGATCGAGGTCTTGGTGTCGCCGAACTGCATCAGGCGCGCGATCAATGCCTGCAGCGTGGGCATATTGTCCACCACCACCTTCATCATCAGCCCGCTGGTGCCGGTCACCGACATGCATTCGATGATCTCCGGCATGGTGCGGATTTCCTCTATCACCGCGAAGTACTCCAGATGCTTGACCGTCAGCTCTATCATGCAGCAGATCGGCATGCCCACCTTGTTGGGATCGATGGTGGCGCGGTAGCCGGTGATCACTCCGCCGCGCTCCAGTTTGCTCACCCGGTCCGCCACCGCCGGCGGCGACAGGTTCACGCGCCGGGCCAGTTCCGCGAAGCTGATGCGGGCGTTTTCGTGCAGTGCGGCGATGATTTTTCTATCAAACTTATCCATGCTTCGATTATAAGGAAATATGACGAAACAAACTTATAAAAAAAGGTGGAATGGCTGAAAATCCAATCAACCATCTGATCAAAACGCCTGTTTGCTACGTAAAATGCTGGCCGTATCAGGGTTGGCCGCACTGTCCCGCGGCCCGCCTGTCCAGATCCGTTGCGGATGAGAACTGTCCCAATACGCTCTCATTTGAAACTGTCCTGGTGATCTCTTTGTCCCTGGTCTCTAGTCAGATCAAATCTGTATTGACGACGACCATTCCGGGCCTGTTCACAGCAACAGGCCCGTTTTTTTTGGCTTTGGCGACGTCTACGGCTGGCGCGTTAAAATAATCTGCGCCAAAGTGGGAAAGTTTGACGAAATGTCATATTTTTGTAATCACCCGTTTTTATCCTTGCCACACACTCAAACGGGAATGGATCAACCATGCCAGCCAATATCTTGCTTGTTGAAGACGAACCGGCAATCCAGGAGCTGATTGCCTTCAACCTGGCGCAGGCCGGCCACCATGTGCTGCGGGCCAGCACCGCCGAAGCGGCGCTGACGCTGGTGCGCAACGCGCTGCCGGATCTGGTGCTGCTGGACTGGATGCTGCCGGGCGCCAGCGGCGTGGACATCGCCAAGCGCCTGCGCGCCGACGAGCGCACCCGCCACGTGCCCATCATCATGCTGACCGCGCGCTCGGACGAGCAGGACAAGATCACCGGCCTGGAAACCGGCGCCGACGATTACATCACCAAGCCGTTCTCGCCGCGCGAACTGCTGGCGCGCATCAAGGCGGTGCTGCGCCGTCGCGCGCCGCAGATGACCGACGACGCGGTGGACGTGCAAGGCCTGCGGCTGGACCCGGTCACCCATCGCGTCACCGGCAACGGCGGCGTCATCGATCTGGGCCCCACCGAATTCCGCTTGCTGCACTTCTTCATGACCCATCCGGAGCGGGTGCATTCGCGCTCCCAGTTGCTGGACCAGGTATGGGGCGACCATGTGTTCGTGGAAGAACGCACCGTGGACGTGCATATCCGCCGGCTGCGCAGTGCGCTGGAGGGCACCGGCCACGATGCGCTGATCCAGACCGTGCGCGGCACCGGCTACCGCTTCTCCACCCAGCAGTGAGGCCTGATGCCTGAATTCCTGAAACGCACGCTGGCCTCGCTGCTGGCGACCGCCGTCATCGGCCTCGGCTTCTGGCTGGGTTCATCGGCGGAAGACGGACTGATCGCGGTGGCCATCTGCCTGGGCAGTTGGCTGGCCTTCAATCTCTACCATGTGGCGCTGCTGCTGCGCTGGCTGCAACGGCCGACGCCGGAGCGGGTGCCGGATGGTTTCGGCGTCTGGCACACCATCTTCATGACGCTGTACCGCATCACGCGCACCCAGAGCCAGAGCCAGAGAAAACTCACCCACGCGCTGGAACGTTTCATCAACGCTGGCGAGGCGATGCCGGACGGGGTGGTGGTGCTGGACGAGCACGACCGCATCGAGTGGATCAACCCGATGGCGGTGGAGCATCTGGGCCTGGACCGCAAACGCGACGTGGGCAACCAGGTTCTCAATCTGATCCGCCAGCCGGCCTTTCACGCCTATATGAGCGAAGCGCGCTTCAGCCAGCCGCTGGTGCTCAACTTCGTGCAGCCGCGCGAACTGGTGATCTCCTTGCAGATGGTGCCCTTCGATTCCACCCGCAAGCTGCTGCTGACCCGCGACATCACTCAGCTGGAACGGGTGCAGACCGTGCACAAGGATTTCGTCGCCAATGTCTCGCATGAATTGCGCACGCCGCTGACGGTGGTGGGCGGCTTTCTGGAGACGCTGGGGGACATGCCGCAGGTGGACGACACCACCTTCCGCCAGTTCCTGCCGATGATGCTGGAGCAGTCGCGGCGCATGCAAAGCCTGGTCGAGGACCTGCTGACCCTGTCCAAGCTGGAGAACAGCCCCAAGGCGACGGTGTCGGAGCGGGTGGACATGCAGGACATGCTGGATACGCTGATGGTGGAGGCCGAGGGCCTGTCCCACGGTCGTCATCAGGTCAAGCTGGACCGGCACAGCGACGCCTGGTTGTGGGGCAGTCAGCAGGAGCTGCATTCGGCCTTCGGCAACCTGGTGTCCAACGCGGTGCGCTACACGCCGGAGGGCGGCTGCATCACGTTGAGTTGGAAGGAGGAGGGCGAGCAGTTGCGCTTCTCTGTCAGCGACACCGGCATCGGCATCCCGCGCGAGCATATCCCGCGGCTGACCGAGCGTTTCTACCGGGTGGACCGCGGCCGTTCGCGCGGCAGCGGCGGCACTGGCCTGGGCCTCGCCATCGTCAAGCATGTGCTGGCGCGCCACCATGCGCGGCTGGAGATCCGCAGCGAGCCGGACAAGGGCAGCGTGTTTTCCGCGGTGTTCCCGCGCGACCGCCGCAGCGGCTCGCAAGCGGCCTGAGCGCCGCGCCGCGGGGCCGCATGCGGCGTATTCTTGCAAGCTTGGGTCGGCGCTCTTGGCGCGCCGCTCCAAGCGGGTTAGGATGTCCGTTTTAGCCCGCCGATTTTAGAACCTGTTCAAAGTCTGCTGCGCTTCGGCGATACGGCGTTAGAAACCCGCTTCGAAATGCTCATGTACCGTATGTGCATTCCGCTTCCTCGGCTGTTTTCGTCTTGTCTCGCCCTTGTGCGCGAGACTCTGAACAGGCTCTATGGCGCGGCCACCACCGGCCGGCTCGGCGACGCCGGGCCCGCCCTGACTTTATCCTGGATCGTTCCACCATGAATCGACTGCAATCCATCCGCCCGTTCGGCCAGCGCATCTGGCTGGACAATCTGTCCCGCGAACTGATCGCCTCCGGCGAACTGGCGCGCCTGCTGGCCGACGACGGCATCGCCGGCGTGACTTCCAATCCGGCGATCTTCTACAAGGCGATCAGCGGCGACGCCAGCTACCAGACAGATCTGGCCCGTCTGAAGGCGGACGCCGGCCTGTCGGCCGAGGCGCGCTACGAGGCGCTGGTGGTGCCGGACATCCAGGCCGCCTGCGATCTGTTGCGCGGCCAGTACGACGCCAGCCAGGGCAATGACGGCTATGTCAGCCTGGAAGTGTCGCCGGAGCTGTCCAACGACGAGGCCGGCACCCTGGCCGCTGCGCGCCGCCTGTGGGCGGAAATCGCCCGCCCCAACGCCATGATCAAGATTCCGGCCACCGCCGCCGGCATCCGCGCGTTTCAGGCGCTGACCCGCGAAGGCGTCAACGTCAACATCACCCTGCTGTTCTCGCTGCCGCAAGTGGAAGCGGTGTGGGACGCCTACATCGCCGGCCTGTCCGCCCGTCTCGCCGACGGCAAGGATGTGTCCGGAATCAAGGCGGTGGCCAGCTTCTTCCTGTCCCGCGTCGACAGCCTGCTGGACCCGCAAGTGGGCGCCGCTCATCAGGGCAAGGTGGCCATCGCGCTGTCCAAGGCCGCTTACGCCCGCTACCGCGAGCGTTTCCATGGCGCCGAGTTCGCCGCCTTGAAAGCCGCCGGCGCGCGTCCGCAATACCTGCTGTGGGCGTCCACCGGCACCAAGAACGCCGCTTACTCCGACGTGCTCTACGTGGAAAGCCTGATTGGCGACGAAACCGTCAACACCGTGCCGGACGGCACGCTGGCCGCCTTCCGCGACCACGGCCAGGCCGCGCTGACGCTGCCGCAAGACATGGACGACGCGCAGACCCTGCTGCACGCGGTGGGCGCGGCCGGCGTGGATCTGGCCGCCGCCGGCGAAAAGCTGCAGCGGGATGGCTTGAAGCTGTTCGAGGATGCGTTCGAGCAGTTGCTGAAGCTGACCGCCTGAGAATGTAAACAGGCGCTGAGCGCGGCAAGATAAAAAGGCTGACCGCGCTGGTCAGCCTTTTTTGCGCGTGCGGCCGGGAGCGACCGTTGTTCAGGCGGCCTGCTGCATCCGGCGCGCCGCCATGCGCTGCCCGGCGGCGCTCATTTCCTCGGCGCTGATGGCGGAGGCGGCGGTGGGAAACAGCCAGCTTTCCTCGGCGGCGGCGTGTTCGCGGTACTGGCGCGCGAACTCTTCCAGCTCATTGCGGCTGATGCTGTTGATCTTGCCGTCGCGCAGCGCCAGCAGATCGTCGCGGATCGCGTTCCAGCAGGAATGCAGATAACCGTGTTCGGCGCTCAGCTGCTCCAGCCGCGAGGCGGCGGTGGGCACCCGCTGCAAAATCAGCGGGAACAGCTCGTCCTCCTCGTCGGTATGATGGGCGGGGCCGGCCAGGTCGAAATAGCGGACCACGCCGTCTATCGTATTGCGGGCGGCCTCGTTGACGCCGTGTTGCTCGATATAGGATGGCAGCTGGTCCAGCTGATCGCAGAAGCGGCGAATCTTGTCATGGCAGGCCAGCAGCATTTCCAGCGGCTGTTCGAAGCTGGGCGCGGCGGCGCTGCTCAAGGTGTCCAGGGTCAGCATTGGCGTTCTCCTGTAGTGGGTGACGGGCTGCATTCTGCGGCATGGAGCGGGCTGCGGCCATGATCCGGCTCAAGCCGGCGCGTGGCGGCGCTAGAATGCCGGGGCGGCCTTGCCGCTCCCCGGTTGTTCTTGATACTGCGTTGGCCGGCAGAAAACAAGTGAGATATTGGACTGTTCCGATGACTAAAATGTTGCGTGCGCAAGCGCAGTGCCACAGGAGGTTGGATGCAAGCCCCGTTTGAAGTGAAATGCCTGGATCTACGCGAGGCGGCGTTGGCCGCGCGCGCCTTGGAGTTGCAATTGGCGGCCCACCAGCTGGAAGCGGAATGGCTGTCCTATCCGCAGCTGCCCTTGCTATGGGCGGATCTGGCCGCGGCGCGGGCCTGCGCCGACAGGGTCTGGGGCGCGTTCGAGGGCGAGGCGCTGCGCGGCCTGCTGGTGGCCTCGCGCCGCGACGACGATGGCTTGCACATTGAAAGAGTGGTGGTGGATCCGCAACACTTGCGCGCCGGCTGGGGCTATCGTCTGCTGAACCGGGCGCTGGTGGGTGAGCGCGAGGTCAGCGTGGACACCGCCGAGGTCAATATCGCCGCGTTGTCCTTGTACCGCAAGGCCGGCTTCGTCGCCGAGCAGCGCTGGTCCACGCCGGATGGGCTGATGCTGTGGCGCTTGAATTATCAGCCGCCGCAGCCGCCGGAGTTCCAGCTATTGGACGATGGCTGGGTCGACGGCGCGGGCAGGCTGCCCTCGCCCAATCACGATGAACGCGGCGAGGGCATGGCGCCGGAGTTGCTGGTGGTCCATAACATCAGCCTGCCGCCGTATCGCTACGGCGGGCTGGGCGTGGAGCAGCTGTTCCAGAACCGGCTGAATCCGGACGAGCATCCGTTCTATGCCGAGATCCAGCAGCTGCGGGTGTCGTCCCATTTCTTCATTCGTCGCTCCGGCGAGCTGCAACAGTTCGTGCCGGTGACGCGGCGCGCCTGGCATGCCGGCGTGTCCAGCTGGCGGGGGCGTGAGCGCTGCAATGATTTTTCCATAGGCGTGGAACTGGAAGGCTGCGATTTCGAACCGTTCAGCGAGGCGCAATACCGCACGCTGCAAGCGCTGACGCTGGCATTGCGGCGCAAGCTGCCGCTTGGCGCCATCATCGGCCATGAGCACATCGCGCCGGGTCGCAAGACCGATCCCGGCCCGTTCTTCGATTGGGCGCGGGCGGAGGCGGACAGCGGTCTGCGGCGCTAGAGTCGGCCACGAAAAAACCGGACGGGCAAGGCCGGTCCGGCTTGTGAGCGGGGCGGGAGGCGCTACAGCTCGACTTGCGCGCCCAGCTCCACCACTCGGTTGGTCGGCACCTGGAAGAAGTCGGTGGCGCGCATCGCGTTCTTGCTCATCCACACGAACAGCTTCTCGCGCAGTCGCGACATGCCTGGACGCTCGGTGGACACGATGGTCTCGCGCGACAGGAAGAAGGACGTGTCCATCAGTTCGAAGGCCAGGCCCTGGGCGGTGCAGTCCTCCAGCACCTGCAGCACGTTCGGGTCTTCCTTGAAGCCGTAGCGGGCCACCACGCGCCAGAACGAGGCCGACATCTGCACGATCTCCAGCCGCTCCTCCTCCGCCACATAGGGCACATCCTCGGTGCGCACCGTCATCAACACCACCCGCTCGTGCAGCACCTTGTTGTGCTTGAGGTTGTGCAGCAGCGCGTGCGGCACGCCGTGCAGGGTGCTGGTCAGGAACACCGCGGTGCCCTGCACCCGCGTCGGCGGGTAGGCTTCCAGGTTTTCGATGAAGCTGTCCAGCGGCAGCGCCTGGTCGCGCAGCCGCGTGAACAGCAGCTCGCGGCCCTGTTTCCAGGTGCTCATCAGCGTGAAGATGGCCATGCCCAGCACCAGCGGCAGCCAGCCGCCATCGGCCACTTTGTGGATGTTGGCGCTGAAGAAGCCCAGATCTATGGTGGCGAACAGCAGGGTGATGCCCAGCGCCAGCGGCAGCGGCCAGCGCCAGTTGACCCGGGCCACCACGAAGAACAGGCAGGTGGTGATCAGCATGGTGCCGGTGACGGCGATGCCGTAGGCGGCGGCCAGGCTGGACGAGGTCTTGAAGGTCAGCACCACCACCATCACCGCGATCAGCAGCGCCCAGTTGATGAAGGGCATGTAAATCTGTCCGATCTCTTTTTCCGAGGTGTGCTGCACTTCCAGCCGCGGGCAGTAACCCAGCTGGATGGCCTGGCGGGTCAGCGAGTAAGCGCCGGAAATCACCGCCTGCGACGCGATCACCGTGGCCAGCGTCGCCATCACGATCAGCGGCAGCAGCGCCCAGTCCGGCGCCAGCAGGAAGAAGGGATTCTTGATCGCCGCCGGGTTCTGCATCAGCAGCGCGCCCTGGCCGAAATAATTCAGCGCCAGGCCGGGCAGCACCAGGCTGAACCAGGCGCGGCGGATGGGCGAGCTGCCGAAATGGCCCATGTCGGCGTACAAGGCCTCGGCGCCGGTCAGCGCCAGCACCACCGAGCCCAGGGTCAGGAAGGAGCCCCAGCCGTTGTGGCCGATGAAGTGCAGCGCGTGGTAGGGGTTGAGCGCCTGCAGCACCTGCGGCGCTTGCACGATCTGGTGCAGGCCAAGCAGGCCCAGCACGGAAAACCAGATCAGCATGATGGGGCCGAACAGCAGGCCGACGCTGGCGGTGCCGAAGCGCTGCAGCAGGAACAGGCCGGTCAGCACGCCGATGGCCATCGGCAGCACATAGCTTTCCATCGCCGGCGAAATCAGCTCCATGCCCTCGGCGGCGGACAAGACCGACACCGCCGGGGTGATGATGGCGTCGCCGTAGAACAGCGCCGCGCCAAACAGCCCAAGCAGCACGATCTTCCAGCGCGCGGCATGGGTGGTGTAATGGCGGGCCAGCGCCATCAGCGCCATGATGCCGCCTTCGCCGCGGTTGTCGGCGCGCAGCACGAAGGCGACGTATTTGATGGAAACCACGAAAATCAGCGACCAGAAAATCAGCGACAAGATGCCGAAGATGTTTTCCGGGGTGGTGGGGATGCCCTGGCCGGTGAAGCACTCGCGCAGGGTATACAGCGGACTGGTGCCGATATCGCCGTATACCACGCCCAGAGCGGCCAGGGTCAGGCCAGCCATGGCCTGTTTGTTGTGATCCTGCATAAGCATCCAATGGAATTGATTCGTCATCGTATATTGCTGCACAGCAATATCGATGGTTCTTGAGCGCGCAGATTACTCCAGAGGTCTGGGTAAGCCAAGCAAAGGCCGCGCAAGTGCCGGGATGTGTTCTTGTAAAACGACAGAGTTCGGCCGCTGGCTTGCGCGGCCGGCGCATCTGGGGTAGCCGGCAGGGCGGCGAGACACGCATCTTTATAGCGCAAATAGGCGATACCGGCGCAAGGCTTGGCCGCGAGGCGCGGCAAACGCTACAATCAAGCCCTCATTACACCGTATTACCAAGGACGCATCATGCGCGCATCGCAGTTTTTCATTTCCACCCTGAAGGAAGCCCCCGCCGACGCGGACATCGCCAGCCAGAAGCTGATGATGCGCGCCGGTTTCATCCGCAAAGTGGCCGCCGGCATTTACTCCTGGATGCCGATGGGCCTGCGCAGCGTGCGCAAGGTGGAAAACATCGTGCGCGAAGAGATGGTGCGCGCCGGCGCGATCGAGGTCAGCCTGCCGGTGGTGCAGCCGGCCGGGCTGTGGCAGGAAACCGGACGCTGGGACAAGATGGGCGAGGAGCTGCTGCGCTTCAAGGATCGCCATGAGCGCGACTTCGCCTTGCAGCCCACTTCCGAAGAGCTGATCACCGACATCGCCCGCAACGAGCTGCGCAGCTACCGCGCGCTGCCCAAGAACTTCTTCCAGATCCAGACCAAGTTCCGCGACGAGCGCCGCCCGCGCTTCGGCGTGATGCGCGGCCGCGAGTTCACCATGAAGGACGCTTACTCCTTCGATCGCAGCGTCGAAGCCGCCGGCGTCAGCTATGACAATATGTATGCCGCCTACTGCCGCATCTTCGACCGCCTGGGCCTGAGCTACCGCGCCGTCGCCGCCGACACCGGCGCGATTGGCGGCGACCGCTCGCATGAATTCCAGGTGATCGCCGACACCGGCGAGGACGCCATCGCCTACTGCCCGGACTCCGACTACGCCGCCAATATCGAGCTGGCCGAAGCGGTGGCCCCGGCCGGTGAACGCGCGGCCGCCGGCGCGGCCATGGCCAAGGTGCACACCCCCAAGGTCAAGACCATCGCCGATCTGGTGGACTTCCTGAAAGTCGATATCAAGCAGACCGTCAAGGCGGTGGTGGTGGACGGCGACGAAGATCAGCCGGTGCTATTGCTGGTGCGCGGCGACCACGAGCTGAACGAAGTCAAGGCCGAGAAAATCGCCGGCATCAAGAAGCCGCTGACTTTCGCCGCTCCGGCCGCGATCAAGGCCGCCTTCGGCGCCAATCCCGGCTCGCTGGGCCCGGTGGGCTTCAAGGGCCGCGTCATCGCCGACCGCACCGTCGCCAAGATGGCCGACATGATCACCGGCGCCAACGAGGACGACCAGCACTATACCGGCGTCAACTTCGGCCGCGATTGCGCGGAGCCGGAAGTGATGGACATCCGCAATGTGGTGGCCGGCGATGCCTCGCCGGACGGCAAGGGGGTGTTGGCGATCCAGCGCGGCATCGAAGTGGGCCATGTGTTCTATTTGGGCACCAAGTACTCGGAAGCGATGAACGCCACCTTCCTGGACGAGGACGGCAAGCCCAAGCCGTTCGAGATGGGCTGCTACGGCATTGGCGTCACCCGTATTCTGGGCGCGGCGATCGAGCAGAACTTCGACGATAAGGGCATGATCTGGCCGGATGCCATCGCGCCGTTCAGCGCGGTGATCTGCCCGGTGGGCTATGACCGTTCCGCCGAGGTGAAGGCCGCCGCCGACGCCTTGTATCAAGGCCTGCTGGCCAAGGGCGTGGACGTGATCCTGGACGACCGCGGCGAACGCCCGGGCGCGATGTTCGCCGACTGGGAACTGATAGGCGCGCCGCACCGCATCACCATCGGCGACCGCGGCCTGAAGGAAGGCAAGGTCGAGTACCAGCACCGCCGCGACGAAGCGGCGAGCGCGCTGGCCGCGGATGCTATGCTGGAACAAGTGCTCGCCAAACTGGGGCTGTGACCGCCATATGATCCGATCCGGCATCGTCGTGTTGTTGGCCGCGCTGGCAGCGATGCCGGCGTGGGCCGGCGCGCAGAAGGAAGAGGCGCTGGCCGCCAACGTCGCGTCCACCATGCGTCGTTCGGTGTCCGACGCCAACGCGCCGCGGCTGGTGTTCGACGACCAGCGCGAAGCCGACGCCTGGCTGGGCGAAATGTCCAGCCGGCTGGCCAAGCGGATTCCGGACAAGTGGACGCGCGAGCGCCTGCTGACCGCCATTCACTACGAAGCCACCCGCGCTGGCCTGGATCCGCAACTGGTGCTGGGCCTGGTTCAGGTGGAGAGCGGCTTCAACAAGTACGCGATCTCCGGCGTCGGCGCGCGCGGGCTGATGCAGGTGATGCCGTTCTGGGTGCGCAGCATAGGCAATCCGCAGCACAATCTGTTCGATCTCACCACCAATCTGCGCTACGGCTGCACCATTTTGCGCTACTACCTGGATATCGAGCGCGGCAATCTGTTCCGCGCGCTGGGCCGCTACAACGGCAGCCTGGGCCGCGCCGAGTATCCCAATCTGGTGATGGGCGCCTGGAAGGGCCGCTGGCACTGGGTGGCGCCGTTGCCGGTGAAGACGGCGTCGGTCGCGCCGCTACAACTGCGCTGAAGCGCGGATGCAAAAAAACCGGCGCTGGGATCCAAGCCGGTTTTTTTATCGCTTCATAGCGGCAGGCTACAGGAGTGAGCGCGCATCTCAATCCTCCTGGGTTTGCAGCATTTTCTTCAGCAAGCGCGCCAGCGTCGCCCGCTCCTCCGCGTCCAGCATCTCGATCAGTTCCGCTTCCGCCGACAGATGGTTGCCGACGGCGTCCTCGATCACCTCGAAGCCCTTGGGCGTCAGCGTCACGATCACGCCGCGGCGGTCGGCCGGGTCCGGCGAGCGGGTCACCAGGCCGGCTTCTTCCAGCCGGTTGATGCGGTTGGTCAGCGCGCCGGAGGAAATCAGCACCATGCCCTGCAGTTGATTAGGAGACAGTTGAAACGGTTCGCCGCCGCGGCGCAGCGCGGCCAGCACGTCGAATTCGCCGACATTCAGATTGTGGCGCGCCAGATCGTGCAGCACGCGGCGGGTGACAAAATACTCCATCCGCACAAGGCGGCCGACCACTTCGGTGGAGGACGGGTCCAAGTCCGGGCGAACCTCGCGCCACAGGGCCACGATACGGTCAATCTGGTCTGGTGCTTGTTGCATCACTGACGGTTCCTGATGTGTGGGTGACAACTGGATGACTACCGGGCGCAGAGATTAGCACGGCTTGAAGCTAGTTTATCTTCATATGAAGCATAGTCGCCAGCGATCGCCCACACTAGATGCGGCTTATTGGCGCATGCCCACCGCCAGCCGGTTGAAGGCGTTCATCAGGGCGATGGCGAAGCTGAGGTCGGCGATCTCCTCGGCGGTAAAATGCGCCTGCAGCGGCAGGTAGTGTCGGTCCGGCGCCTGGGTGACGGCGATATGCGTCAGCGACTCCGCCCACTCCAGCGCCGCGCGCTCGCGCGCGCTGAACCACTCGCTGACGCGCCAACCGGCCAGAGCATCGATGCGCTCATTGTCTTCCCCCCTGGCGCGCAAGGCCGACGCGTGCATTTTCAAGCAAAAGGCGCAGCCGTTGATCTGGGACACGCGCAGATAAACCAGTTCGATCAAGGGCAGGCCCAGGCTGCTGTGTTGCAGGCTGGCCTTGACGCTGGCCAGCCCCTGGTAGGCGGCGGGGGACAATTGGGCATAAGGCAGGCGCAGGGCCATGGCGATTCCTTTCATTCACGTTTGCGTAAGTGCAGCGCGAGTCTAGAAAAAAACCATTTGCGCAAATAGACTTAAAAAATCAAATTCAAATTGCAAAAATGAAATCATGCTGGATGATCTGCAACTTTTCGTGCGCATCGTCGACGCCGGCAGCCTGAATGCGGCGTCCCGCGTGCTGGAGATGCCGGCCGCCACCTTGTCGCGCCGGCTGCAGGCGCTGGAGCGGCGGCTGGGCTGCCGCTTATTGCACCGCAGCGCGCGGCGCATGGAGCTGACGGCGGAGGGCGGACAATACTACGAACATTGCCGGCCGCTGCTGGCCGCGCTGCAACAGCAGACGGAATCGCTGGGAACGGCGCTGAACCAGGTCAAGGGCGTGCTGCGGGTGCTGTCGCCGTTGAGCCTGGGCAATGATCTGCTGGTACCGGTGTGGCGGCGCATGCTGCAGCGCTATCCGGAACTGCGGCTGGAACTGCGTCTGAACAATGCCATCGACGATTTGTTCAGCGGCATGGCCGATCTGGCCTTGCGCGTCGGGGAGCAGCCTGATTCGCGGTTGAACCAGCGCTTATTGGGCTGGGTGCGCACCTTGCTGGTGGCCTCGCCCGCCTATCTGGCGGAGCGGGGCGAGCCCGGCGCGCCGGAGGCGCTGGCGAACCATGCGCTATTGCTGGCGGAACCGTTCGAACGCTGGCGGCTGCGGCGGGCGGCCGATGGCGCGGAATCGGAATTGCCGCCGGCCAGCTTGCAAGTCAACGATATGCTGCTGCCGCGCCGCTTGGCCGAGGCCGGCGCCGGCGTGGCGGTGTGCCCGCACAGCCTGTGCCATGCTCAATTGCGGGACGGCAGTTTGCGCCAGCTGTTGCCGGAGTGGGAAATGGCGCCGCGGCCGGTGTACGCGGTGTGGCCGCAACGGCGCCATGTGCCGGCGCGGGTGCGAGCATTGCTGGACGCCTTGACGGAGTTCGCCGAGGCGGAGCCCTTGCTGGCGCGGCCTGCCTGCGTTTAGGGATCAGTCCGGCGCGGAGTCGCCGCGTCGTTTCTTGCCGGGATGCGGCGGTTTGGGCAGCACGATCTGGCGGGTGCCCGCCAGCCTGTCGTGCAGGAAGAGCTTGTCGCGGTCGTAAAACTTGGCCAGGAAGGGAATCAGGCACCAGCTCAGCGCCAGCCACAGCGCCTGCGGCTGGTGGCCGTAGGCGTTGGCCCAGCCGAGATAGGACACTGCCGGCATGCCGACGAACAAGGCCATGCCTACCAGATAGCGCACCGCCGCCTGTTTCCAGACGATGCCGCCGCCGTGGGCGTTGACCAGCTTGATGCGCCAGGTCTTCATCGCCACGGTCTGGCCGCTGCGCACCCAGCAATAGCCGAAGTAGCCGAACAGCGCGATGGCCAGCACCGCCTTGAGCAGTGTCTTGAACAGCGCGTCCTGGCCGATCAGCATCTGCAGCGGCGTCAGCACGGCGGTGACGGTGAGCAGCAAGGCGGCGACCAGCAGCAATTCATAGAACAGGCTGGCCAGGCTGCGTTTCAGCGTGGGCGGGGGCAGGGTGGCGTCAGCGGGAGGCATCTTGGGTCTTGTGTTGTTGCCGCAGGCGCTGGATGGCCTGCTGGCGTTGTTCGGGCGGCATCTGCTGCAGCGCTTTCCAATTGGCGCGAATTTCATCGCGCTGCTGCTGGCTCAGCTCTGACCATGCCTTCAGCTTCTGTTGCACGCGCAGGCGCTGCGTTTCCGGCAGTTGGCGGAACTGCGGCACGATGGCCAGCAGGTTCTGCTTCTTGTACGGCGCGTAGCGGTCCCATTCCTCGGCCAGCGGCGCCAGCACCTCCTGCTGCTCCGGGCTCAACTGCGCCCAGCCGGGATTGGCCGGCGGGCTGGCCTTGGCCGCCGGCGTCAGCAGGCCGCTCAGGCACAGCGCGAGCAGCAGCCGACGGCCGCTATTCATGCAGCCCCCGGCTGAAATGCGGCTCCAGCAGCGATTCGAACGGCAGGTCCTGCGCCAGCACCGCGGCGTCCACCGCTTCTTCTTCCAGCAGCAGGTCCTCGGCCAGCATCATGCCGGCGCCGGTCAGCAGCGCGAAGCCCAGCGCCAGGCTGCCTCGGCGCAGCAGCAGCACATGGCGCTGCGCCCACAGCCCCAGCCGTTCGCGCGAGGACTCCGCCTGGGCGGCCTGGGCATCGAAACGGGCCAGCGCGCGAGCGCGCGCCTGGCGCAGCTTGTGTTCCACGGCGGGGTCGAGATCGGCGCCGGCATGATCCAGCACGCGTGCGACGTGGCCGGGCAGGGGATTGGAAGGTTTCATAGCGTCACTCCCTTTTGCGTCAGGATGGCGGCCAGTGTGTGATTGGCGCGCGAGCAATGCGTTTTCACGCTGCCTTCGGAGCAGCCCATCACGCGCGCGGTGTCGGCAACATCCAGACCTTCCCAATAACGCAGCAAAAACGCCTCGCGTTGACGGGTGGGCAGCAGTTGCAGCGAAGCCTCGATCAGCACCGCGGTTTCCTTGCGCGCATACCAGCGCTCCGGGTTGTGCTGAGCCTCGTCGGCGGCCACGTCCAGCAGTTCCAGCGGATCCGGGCTGTCGTCCTCCTCGCGGGTGGGAATCAGCGAGGACAGCAGCGTGCTGACGAAGCGGCGCGCCTTGCTGCGGCGGTAGTAGTCGCGAATGGTGTTTTGCAGGATGCGCTGGAAGATCAGCGGCAGCTCCGCCGCCGGGGCGTGCGGATAGCGATCCGCCAGTTTCATCATCGAGTCCTGCACGATATCCAATGCGCTGTCTTCATTCTGGACCGCATACCACGCTTGCTTGAAAGCGCGTTTTTCCGCCGACTCCAGAAAGTCGGCCATTTCCTTGCGGCTAGCCATTGGATGAGAGTTTGAGTAGATGCCAACAGAAGATGGTAGCAGAGCGTCGCCGATTCGGCCAAGCCTGATTTTTTTCCTGAATTTACCGAGGCTTAGATGCATATTGCACCTGCACAAAAGCACTTGACCGGCTTCAAAGCTATACGCTAAGGTCGTCCGATACGGGATGAAACTAACACAAAGACAAAGAGGCGATATGCAGATATCGGGCGCGGAAGCGGTTGTCCGCTGCCTGCAGGAAGAAGGTGTCGAATTCGTTTTCGGCTACCCCGGCGGCGCGGTGCTGGAAATCTACGATGCCATTTTCCGGCAGGACAAATTCAAACATGTGCTGGTCAGGCACGAGCAGGCGGCGGTGCATGCCGCCGATGCCTACTCCCGTTCCAGCGACAAGGTGGGCGTGGCCCTGGTCACCTCCGGCCCCGGCGCGACCAATGCCGTGACCGGCATTGCCACCGCCTATATGGACTCCATCCCCATGGTGGTGCTGTCCGGCCAGGTGCCGTCTCCGGCCATCGGCCTGGACGCCTTCCAGGAAGTGGACATGGTGGGCATCACCCGCCCGTGCGTGAAGCACAACTTCCTGGTCAAGGATGTGAACGAGATCGCCGCCACCATCAAAAAGGCGTTCTACATCGCCAAGACTGGCCGTCCCGGCCCGGTGGTGGTGGACATCCCCAAGGACATCACCCAGCAGCGCACGGAATTCCAATACCCGGAAAGCGTGCATATCCGCTCCTACGTGCCGGCTACCCGCGGCCACCCGGGGCAGATCAAGAAAGCGGTGAACCTGCTGTTGGAAGCCAAGCGCCCCTTTATTTACGTGGGCGGCGGCGCGGTGCAGGGCAATGCTGCCGGCGAAGTGACCGAACTGGTCAAATCGCTGGGCCTGCCGTGTACCAACACCCTGATGGGCCTGGGCGCCTATCCGGGTTCCGATCCGCAGTTCCTCGGCATGCTGGGCATGCACGGCACTTATGAAGCCAATATGGCGATGCAGTACTGCGACGTATTGGTGGCCATAGGCGCGCGTTTCGACGATCGCGTGATCAGCGTGCCCTCGCACTTCCTCAGCCAGCCGAAGAAGATCATCCACATCGACGTGGACCCGTCCTCCATCTCCAAGCGGGTGAAGGCGGACATTCCCATCGTCGGCGACGTCAAGCATGTGCTGAAAGACATGCTGGACCTGCTGAAGCAATCCGGCCAGAAGCCGGACGCTCAAGCCTTGGCCGGCTGGTGGAAACAGATCGAAGAATGGCGCGGCCACAACTGTCTGCTGTACACCCCGTCCAGCGAGCTGATCAAGCCGCAATTCGTGGTGGAGCAGCTGTACGAGATCACCGGCGGCAAGGCCATCGTCACGTCCGACGTGGGCCAGCACCAGATGTGGGCGGCGCAGTACTACAAGTTCGACAGCCCCAAGCAGTGGCTGAACTCCGGCGGCCTCGGCACCATGGGCTTCGGCCTGCCGGCGGCGATGGGCGCGCAATTGGCCAATCCGGACGCCACCGTCGCCTGCATCACCGGCGAGGGTTCGATCCAGATGAATATCCAGGAGCTGTCCACCTGCAAGCAGTACCACACCCCGGTGAAGGTGCTGGCGTTGAACAACCGCTATCTGGGCATGGTGCGCCAGTGGCAGCAGTTCTTCTATGGCACGCGTTATTCCGAATCCTATATGGACGCCTTGCCGGACTTCGTCAAAATCGCCGAGGCTTACGGCCATGTCGGCTTCAAGGTGGAAAACCCCGCCGATGTGGAGCCGGTGCTGAAGGAGGCGTTCAGCCAGAAGCTGAAAGAACGCCTGGTGTTCCTGGATTTCCGTACCGATCAGTCCGAGAACGTGTTCCCGATGGTGCAGAATGGCAAGGGCCTGGACCAGATGGACCTGCCCGCGCACATGAGCGAGGTGCAGAACGTGCCTTTCGAGAACAACCGTGACTACGGCAATATGTGTTGAGGCCAGCCGGTATGCGACATATCCTATCCATTCTTCTGGAAAACGAAGCGGGCGCATTGTCCCGCGTGGTGGGCCTGTTTTCGGCCCGTGCCTACAACATCGATTCGCTGACAGTGTCCACGACCGAGGACCCGACGCTGTCGCGCATGACTATCGTCACTCACGGTTCCGACGAAGTCATCGAGCAGATCACCAAGCAGCTCAACAAGCTGATCGAGGTGGTCAAGGTGATAGACCTCAATGAATCCGAGCACATCGAGCGCGAGCTGATGCTGATCAAGGTCCGCGCCACCGGCAAGGACCGCGAGGAGATGAAGCGCATGGCCGACATCTTCCGCGGACGCATCATCGACGTGACGGAAAAGACTTACACCATCGAGCTGACCGGTACGAGCGAAAAGCTCGGCGCCTTCATCGAGGCGGTGGACCGCACAGTGATCCTGGAAACGGTCCGTACCGGCGCATCCGGCATTGGTCGGGGTGAGCGGGTTCTGAAAATCTGAAGCAGGCGGGCGCCGGCCCAGGGCCGGGCCGCCTAAACAAACGAAATCAAGGATTGCAAATGAAAGTTTTCTACGACAAAGACGCTGACCTCTCCATCATCAAGGGCAAGAAAGTCGCCATCATCGGCTACGGTTCCCAGGGCCATGCCCATGCGCAGAACCTGAAAGACTCCGGCGTGGACGTCGTGGTGGGCCTGCGCAAGGACGGCGCGTCCTGGAAGAAGGCGGAAGCGGCCGGCCACAAGGTCAAGGAAGTGGCCGAGGCGGTGAAGAAGGCCGACGTGGTGATGATTCTGCTGCCGGACGAGTCGCAGCCGGACGTCTACGGCAAGGACATCGCCCCCAATCTGAAGAAGGGCGCGGCGCTGGCCTTCGCTCACGGCTTCAACATCCATTACAACCAGATCGTGCCGCCGGCCGACGTCGACGTGATCATGGTGGCGCCGAAAGGCCCGGGCCACACCGTGCGCTCCGAATACCTGAAGGGCGGCGGCGTGCCGACGCTGATCGCGGTTTACCAGGACAAGTCCGGCAAGGCGCGCGACGTGGCATTGTCCTACGCCGCGGCCAACGGCGGCACCAAGGGCGGCGTGATCGAGACCAATTTCCGCGAGGAAACCGAGACCGATCTGTTCGGCGAGCAGGCGGTGTTGTGCGGCGGCGCGGTGGAGCTGGTGAAGGCCGGTTTCGAAACCCTGGTGGAAGCCGGTTATGCGCCGGAAATGGCTTACTTCGAGTGCCTGCACGAGCTGAAGCTGATCGTCGACCTGATGTACGAAGGCGGCATCGCCAATATGAACTACTCGATCTCCAATAACGCGGAGTACGGCGAGTACGTGACCGGCCCGGAAGTGGTGACCTCGGCCACCAAGGACGCGATGAAGAAGGCGCTGTATCGCATCCAGTCCGGCGAATACGCCAAGATGTTCATCCTGGAAGGCAAGACCAACTATCCGAGCATGACCGCGCGTCGTCGTCTGACCGCCGATCACCCGATCGAGAAAGTCGGCGCCGAACTGCGCGCGATGATGCCGTGGATCGCCAAGAACAAGCTGGTGGACCAGTCCAAGAACTGATGGCCGTTGGCCGTAGCCGCAATGATGAAGCCGGGCGCGCAGCCCGGCTTTTTTACGTTTTTGCCCAAGGGCTTATGTGGCGGAGAACAGCGCCGACCCGGCTGCGAGCGGGTTCGCGCTCCAGGCGCTGTCGAAGCGCTGCAGCGCCGCGTCCAGTTCCGGACTGGAGGCGAACAGCAGCCGATAGGTGTCGGCCGGCAAGGTGGCGGCGCCGATGCCGGCGCGCGCGCATTGCATGAACTGCTCCGCCGACTTCACTGCCGCGCCCATGATCACCGTGGGCTGGCCATAGCGATCGAGAATCTGCTGCGACTCCCGCAGCAATAGGGCGGCATCCCGGCCGGCTTGTTCGATGCGGTTGATATAGGGCGCGGCGTAGCGCACGCCCAGCTGGCCGGCCAGCACGATCTGGCGCGATTCGAAAATGGCGGTGGCCAGCGTGGGAATGCCCTCGCGCTCCAGCGTGGCCATGGTTTGAAAGCCTGCGCCGACGGCGGGAACCTTGACGATGATGCGTCCGCTCTTGGCGGCCAGCCGGCGCGCCTGCAGCAACTGGACGGCGGGATCCGCGCTGGTGACCTGTACCGCCAGCAGGCCGGGTTGCAGGTCCAGCAACGCGTCCAGCACTTCCTCTACCGGCCGCTCCGCGGCGGCGAGTATCGACGGATTGGTGGTCACGCCGGCGAGCACGCCCAACTGGCGGGCGTGGTGGATGGTGGTGAAATCTATGGTGTCCAGCCAGATCTGCATGCCGCTCCCCTTCTCATCGTTGCCGGGCGGCGGCGCCGTCCGGCGGTGTCGCTCAATCGGCCATCGCCTCGCCCAGCCGCACCGGCTTGGCCGCGTGCCAGCCGGCGTCGAAACTCAGCGGCCCGGCCGGGAACAGCAGCACCACGGTGGAGCCGAGCAGGAAGCGCCCCATCTCCTCGCCCTTGGCCAGGCGGATGTCCTGATCGCGGTAATCCCACTGACACACCTCGGCGCGGCGCGGCGGATTGACGACGCCATGCCAGACGGTGGCCATGCTGCCGACGATGGTGGCGCCCACCAGCACCATGACGAAGGGCTGGCCGTCCTCGCCTTCGAAGTTGCAGACCACGCGCTCATTGCGCGCGAACAGGCGGTCCACGCCGCGGGCGGTGGCGGGGTTCACCGAGTACAGCTCGCCCGGCACATAGCGCATGTCCAGCAAACGGCCGGCGCAGGGCATGTGGATGCGGTGATAGTCGCGCGGGCTCAGATAGATGGTGGCGAAGTGGCCATCGTCGAAACGGCGCGCCAGCGCGGCATCTCCGGCCAGTAGCGCGGTGCTGGAATAGCTGCGGCCTTTGGCCTGAAAAATCTGCTCGCGCTCGATGCGGCCGAACTGGCTGATGGCGCCGTCCACCGGGCAAATCAGGCGCGCAGCCGCCAGCGGGCGCGCGTCGGCGCGCAAGGCGCGGGTGAAGAAGGCGTTGAAGCTGGCGTAGGCGGCGGGGTCGCTGGCGGCGGCTTCGCTCATGTCCACCTGATAGCGGGCGATGAAGCGGCGGATGATCCATTGGGTCAGGGCGCCGGCTTCCCAGTTGGCGATGCAGCCGGCGAACCGGGTCATGGCCAGTTTGGGCATCAGGTGTTGCAACAGCACGAACAGGCGTTCGGACACTGGTTTGTCCTCGATCGATCTGACTAAACCCTAGATTATAACCGATCTGCCGGCGCCGAATCGGGTGTCCACTGCCTATAATTTGAGCATGCTACGGCTTAAAATAGACAATTTGTCTGATATTTTGTGCTTGGACATGAGGTGTGACGTTTTAATCACAGTTTTCAATGCGCAGATTTGACTTTGTGTCCTGCTTGCCGGTAGGCTGGATCAAAATTTGCTGCGGGAGCACATGATGCAATTGGACATTGAACGCTTGATTGCGGACTTCGGCGGGCCGGGACAGCTGGCCGAGGACCTGAATCGCTTGTTCGCCGATGAGCCGGTGACCCGGGCGGCGATATACAAATGGAGAGAACGCGGCAGCCTGCCGCTGGCCCAGCTCAACAAGCTGGCCGGCCTGGCGGTGAGCCAGGGAAAACGCTTCGATTTCAACGATTATCTGATCGGCGTCGGGACAGGCGCGGAAATTGCAACGCAGGGACCAGGGAGAAACAGCAAGATGGGCAATCGTCTTTATATATTCGACACCACCTTGCGCGATGGCGAACAATCGCCGGGCGCATCGATGAGCAAGGAAGAGAAGATCCGGATTGCGCGTCAGCTGGAGCGGCTGGGCGTGGACATCATCGAAGCCGGCTTCGCCGCGGCAAGCCCGGGCGACGCCGATGCCATCCGCGCGATTGCCGAAGTGATCAAGGATTCCACCGTCTGTAGCCTGGCGCGCGCCAACGAGCGCGATGTGCGCGCCGCCGGCGAGGCGATCAAGCCGGCCGCGCGCGGCCGTATCCACACCTTCATCGCCACCAGCCCCATCCATATGGAAAAGAAGCTGCGCATGAGCCCGGACGAAGTGGTGGTGGCGGCGGTGGAAGCGGTGACCATAGCCCGCGAATACACCGACGATGTCGAGTTCTCTGCCGAAGACGCGCTGCGCTCGGACATCAACTTCCTGGCGCGCATTTTCGGCGAAGTGATCAAGGCCGGCGCCACCACGCTGAACGTGCCGGATACCGTAGGCTACGCGGTGCCTTTCGCCACCGAGGCCTTCTTCCGCGAACTGATCGCCAAGACGCCGGGCGGCGACCAAGTGACCTGGTCCACACACTGCCACAATGACCTGGGCATGGCGGTGGCCAACAGCCTGGCCGCGGTGCTGGGCGGCGCGCGCCAAGTGGAGTGCACCATCAACGGCCTGGGCGAGCGCGCCGGCAACGCCAGCCTGGAGGAAGTGGTGATGGCGGTGCGCACCCGCAAGGATATTTTCGGGCTGGAAACCGGCATCGACGCCACCCAGATCGTGCCGGCCTCCAAGCTGGTTTCCACGGTGACCGGCTATCCGGTGCAGCCCAACAAGGCCATCGTCGGCGCCAACGCTTTCGCCCACGAGTCCGGCATTCATCAGGACGGCGTGCTCAAGCACCGCGAAACCTACGAAATCATGTCCGCCGAATCGGTGGGCTGGAGCACCAACCGGCTGACGCTGGGCAAGTTGTCCGGCCGCAACGCCTTCAAGACCAAGCTGGTCGAACTGGGCATCGTGCTGGACAGCGAAGAAGCGCTGAATGCCGCCTTCGCCCGCTTCAAGGAATTGGCGGACCGCAAGCGCGAGATTTTCGACGAAGATCTGCACGCGCTGGTGTCGGACGAACTGAGCTCCAGCCGTGAAGAGGAATACAAGCTGGTGTCCTTGAAGATCGCCACCGAAACCGGCGAAGCGCCAGTGGCCTCCATCGTGTTCCTGGCGCATGGCGAAGAGCGCCGCGCCCAGTCCAGCGGCTCCGGCCCGGTGGACGCCGCCTTCAAGGCGATTGAGAGCGTGGCGGACAGCGGCGCGGAACTGGAACTGTATTCGGTGAACGCCATCACCAAGGGCACCGAATCCCAAGGTGAAGTGACGGTGCGCCTGGCGCTCGACGGCCGCATCGTCAGCGGTCAGGGCGCCGACACCGACATCATCGTGTCCTCGGCCAAGGCGTATCTGTCGGCCTTGAACAAATTGATGAACCAGGAGCAAAGGCTGAACGCACAAGCGCTGGTATGAGGTTTTCCGGTCGCGGTGGTCAGCGCGGCGCGTCGTCGACAAGGTTTTCCATCCCGTCCTTGTCGGCGCGCAGTCAGCGTTAGACCGCCCGGCCCAGGGGGTTCACTTTATCGATTGTGAAGTCCATCAGGCCCACAAGGCCGCCCCATTTGGCCCCGGCTCACAAGGCCGCGCGGCGGATCGCCGACCCAAGAGGTCGGCGTCGTTGCGCGGCGGAGCCGGGGTTTTTTGCGTTTTACGCGCGGCCGGGGCGGCGCTAGACTGCCAGCTCTCAACTTAAATCCATGACGGAAAACGCCCATGTCCGCAGCCTTCTTCATCACCGGCACCGACACCGAAATCGGCAAGACCCATGTCGCCGTGCAATTGATCCGTCAATGGCAGGCCGAAGGCAAGCGCGTGCTGGCGATGAAGCCGGTGGCCTCAGGCTGCGAGTTGCTGGCGGACGGCAGTTGGTGGAACGACGATGTGGCGCGGCTGACCGCCGCCACCGGCCAGTCCGATCTGGAGCTGATGAATCCCTACCGGTTCTTGCCGCCGGTGTCGCCGCATATCGCAGCGAGCGAGGCCGGCGTGGAAATTCGGCTGGACGTGATCGTCGACCATTATCAGCAATTGGCCGCCAGCGCCGACGTGGTGGTGGTGGAAGCGGCGGGCGGCTGGATGGCCCCGCTGTCCGATAGGCTGTTCATGGCCGATATGGCCAAGGCCTTGCAATTGCCGGTGATTCTGGTGGTGGGCATGCGGCTGGGCTGCATCAATCACGCCTTGCTGACCGCGCGCGCGGTGCTGGACGCCGGCCTGCCGCTGGCCGGCTGGGTGGCCAATCGAGTGGTGCCGCAGCAACAGGCTTACGAACAGAATCTGGAAACCCTACAGCGGCATATGCCGGCGCCGCTATTGCTGGAAGTGCCCTATCAGGCCGGCGAATCCAGCTGAGCCGCCGGTGCGCGGCAGCGCGCGCCGCGACTTGCATCTGTAATATTTTATTGCGTTGCCGCAAGACATTTTCTTGTTTTCCTTGACCTTTTTTTCTAGCATGCGATTAACCGGCCGTCAGAACAGACCGGACTAGTCTGCGTTTTTCATGTCAGTCGAGGATTTCAAGGGGGGCTTATGTCCTGTATGCGCGTCCTTTGCTGTTTGCTGCCGATTTCCTGCGCGTCAGCGGCCGAGCTGAACCTGCAAACCCCCGTCACACCCATTGCGCGCCAGCAGTACGATCTGCACACCATGCTGCTGATCATCACCGGCGTGATCTTCGCGCTGGTGTTCCTGGTGATGCTCTACGCCATCGTTCGCCATCGCAAGGCCGCGGGCCATCAGGCCAAGCACTTCCATGAAAACACCACGGTGGAAATCATCTGGACGGTGATCCCGCTGCTGATCCTGATCGGCATGGCCTGGCCGGCCACCAAGGTGGTGTTGTCGCAGAAAAGCACGCGCGGCGAGGACATGACCATCAAGGTCACCGGCTATCAATGGAAGTGGCGCTACGACTATCTGGATGACAGTTTCGGCTTCATGAGCCATCTGTCCACGCCGCGCGAGGCCATCGCCAACGCCGCGGCCAAGCCGACCAACTATCTGCTGGAAGTGGACGAGCCGCTGGTGGTGCCCACCGGCAAGAAAGTCCGGCTGCTGTTGACCGCCAACGATGTGATCCACTCCTGGTGGGTGCCGCAGCTGGGCGTCAAACAGGATGCGATTCCCGGCTTCCTGCGCGACAGCTGGTTCCGCATCGACAAGCCCGGCACCTATCGCGGCCAGTGTTCCGAGTTGTGTGGCAAGGACCACGGCTACATGCCCATCGTGGTGGAAGCCAAGGCGCCAGAGGATTACGCCAAGTGGCTGGAAGCCAAGAAAAAACAGATGGCCGCGGCGGCGGATGATCCCAACAAGGCGTGGACGCTGGCCGACTTGAAAGCCCGCGGCGAAAAAGTCTATGCCCAGAACTGCGTCGCCTGCCACCAGGCCAACGGCAAGGGCCTGCCCGGTGCCTTCCCTGCCTTGGACGGCTCCAAGATAGCCACCGCCGACAAGCCGGCGCACATCCACATCGTGCTGTTCGGCAGCCAGAAAAACCCAGCGATGCAAGCCTGGGGCAAGCAGCTGTCCGATACCGACATCGCTGCGGTGATCACCTATGAGCGCAATGCCTGGGGCAATCACACCGGTGAAATGGTACAGCCCAAAGAGATCAAGGCGGCCCGCGGCGCCACCGGCTGAGCCCGGCGCTGAAGGCGGACCCTCGCAAGGAGAGCGATATGGCAATTGTCGACGACGCCGGCCATGCCGGCCACGCGCCGGAGCATCATGAACGCCCGCGCGGCATCATGCGCTGGCTGGCGGCCACCAACCACAAGGACATCGGTTCGATGTATCTGTGGTTCTCCTTCACCATGTTCCTGTCCGGCGGGGTGATGGCGCTGTGCATCCGCGCCGAGCTGTTCCAGCCCGGCCTGCAGTTCTTCCAGCCGGAGCTGTTCAATCAATTCACCACCCTGCACGGCCTGATCATGGTATTCGGCGCCATCATGCCGGCCTTTACCGGTCTGGCCAACTGGATGCTGCCGCTGATGATAGGCGCGCCAGACATGGCCTTCGCGCGCATGAACAACTGGAGCTTCTGGCTGCTGCCGCCGGCGGCCTTGCTGCTGCTGCTGTCCTTCATCGTGCCCGGCGGCGCCGCCGCGGCCGGCTGGACGCTGTACGCGCCCTTGTCCACCCAGATGGGCATGGGCATGGACATGACCATCTTCGCCATCCACATCATGGGCGTCAGCTCCATCATGGGGTCGATCAACATCATCGTCACCATCCTCAATCTGCGCGCACCGGGCATGACCATGATGAAGATGCCGATGTTCGCCTGGGCCTCGCTGATCACCGCCTACCTGATCATCGCGGTGATGCCGGTGCTGGCCGGGGTGGTCACCATGGTGCTGACCGACCGCCATTTCGGCACCCATTTCTTCAATGCCGCCGGCGGCGGCGATCCCATCCTGTACCAGCATGTGTTCTGGTTCTTCGGTCATCCCGAGGTCTACATCATGGCCTTGCCGGCTTTCGGCATCATCAGCCAGGTGATCCCGACCTTCGCCCGCAAGCCCTTGTTCGGCTACACCTCCATGGTTTACGCCACCTCCAGCATCGGCGTGTTGTCCTTCATGGTGTGGGCGCACCATATGTTCGCCACCGGCATGCCGGCCACCGCCCAGCTGTTCTTCATGTACGCGACCATGCTGATCGCGGTGCCCACCGGGGTCAAAGTGTTCAACTGGGTGGCCACCATGTGGCAGGGCAGCATGACGTTTGAAACGCCGATGCTGTTCGCCATCGGCTTCATCCTGCTGTTCACCATAGGCGGACTGTCCGGCGTCACCCTCAGCGTGGCGGCGGTGGATATTCAGCTGCACGCCAGCTACTATGTGGTCGCCCACTTTCATTACGTGCTGGTGGCCGGAGCGCTGTTCAGCCTGTTCTCCGCCATCTATTACTGGTTTCCCAAGATGACGGGCAAGATGTACCACGAGGGCCTGGGCAAGCTGCACTTCTGGTGGTCCTTGCTGTGGTTCAACGTCACCTTCTTTCCCATGCACTTCCTTGGCCTGGCCGGCATGCCGCGGCGGATTCCCGACTACGCGCTGCAATTCACCGAGTTCAACCAGATCGCCAGCATCGGCGCCTTCATGTTCGGCTTCGGTCAATTGATCTTCCTGTTCAACATCCTGCGCTCGCTGCGTCATGGCAAGCCGGCGCCGCAACTGCCGTGGGAGGACGCCAATACCCTGGAATGGACGATTCCGACCCCGGCGCCCTACCACAGCTTCGTCGAAGCGCCGCAGCTGGAAGTGATAGAGAACGGCGTGGTGGTGTCCAGCCGCGGCGGCGAGCACCACTGAGACCGATGCGATGGAAGCCGCCGCCAAACAGAACCGCAGCAACCGCCAGCTGATGAAGAAGCTGGCGGTGGTGGCGCTGCTGATGTTCGTCTTCGCCTGGGGGCTGATCCCGCTATACCGCGTGGTGTGCGAAGTCACCGGTCTCAATAACGTGGTCAAGGCCGATAGCCTGGACGAGGCCGCGCCGGCCACGGCGGCGGCGCACGATGTGGAAATGACTTTCGATGCCACGGTGCAGGCCGGCCTGCCGTGGCAGGTGCGGCCCTTGCAGACTCGGCTCAAGGTGAAGCCCGGCCAGTTCGTGCAGGTGGAATATGAAATCACCAATGCCAGCGGCCAGCGGGTTGTGGGGCAGGCGATTCCGCGTTACCTGCCGGCGGCGGCGGCTGAGTATGTGAAGAAGCTGGAATGCTTCTGCTTCCGCCAACAGGCGTTCGCGCCGGGCGAAACCCGGCGTTTTCCGGTGGTATTCGTCGTAGACAAGCGTTTGCCGGCCTCGATAGACAGCATCACGCTGGCCTATACCGTATTCGATGTGCCGGGCAACGCGGGAGCCGGTTCATGAGGGCATGGCAAGGAGTGTTGGCGGTGCTGTCCGCCTTTTTCGGCGTGCGCCGCAAGGCGGACGCGCGCGAGGACAGCAAGCTGTCGCCGCTGCAGCTGATATTGACCGCGCTGTTGTTGGCGGCCACTTTTATTGGAGTGTTGCTATTGGTGGTGCGGCTGGCCACGTCCTAATCGGTGTGCGGGGAGAACGCAATGACGACAGCGAATGAGCAGGAGCAGACGCATTATTTCGTGCCACAGCCATCGCGCTGGCCGGCGGTGGGCGCGGTGGCGTTGTTTTGCCTGGGATTGGGCGCGGCTTTCGCCGTCAATGGCCAGCCGCTGGGCAAGCTATCGCTGGGCGTGGGCGCGCTGATCTTGATCTATATGCTGTTCGGCTGGTTCGGCGATGTGATCCGCGAAAGCCGGCATGGCGATTACCAAGGCAAGGAGGACATGTCCTTCCGCTGGGGCATGGGCTGGTTCATCTTCTCGGAAGTGATGTTCTTCGGCGCCTTTTTCGGCGCCTTGTACTGGGTGCGGGTGGTATCGGTGCCGACCTTGGGCGAAATGGACTACAAGATACTGTACCCGGACTTCGACCCCTCCTGGCCGCTGGCCACCGGGCCCGGCATCACCAAACCCTACCAGGCGATGGGCGCCTGGGGCCTGCCGGCCTTGAATACCTTGATCCTGCTGAGTTCCGGCGCGATGGTGACCTGGGCGCATTGGGCATTGCTGCAGGGCAAGCGGCAGCAGTTGAAGCTGGGCCTGCTGCTGACCGTGCTGCTGGGTAGCTTGTTCCTGTGCCTGCAACTGTTCGAATACGGCCATGCGATGTCGGAGCTGAACCTGACCCTGGCCTCGGGCGCCTACGGCATGACCTTCTTCATGCTGACCGGCTTCCACGGCCTGCATGTGCTGCTGGGCACCATCATCCTGGGCGTGGTCTGGCTGCGGGTGATGCGCGGACATTTTGACGACCAGCACCATTTCGCCTTCGAGGCGGCGGCTTGGTATTGGCACTTCGTCGACGTGGTGTGGCTATTGCTGTTCGTTTTCGTCTACTGGTTGTGAGAGACAGCTTAGCTATCTGCCGCGCGGCGGCAGAACCAAAGGCCAGGGGCCGCCGCCGGACGGGGGCGGCCGCTTCGGCTAAGCTTGGTGAGGACGCCACCAACCAAACAGCGCGCCCAGCAGCAAGAGCAGGAACAGGCCGATGGACAGGCCTATGCGCAGAGTGAGGGAACGAACCAGGCGTTGAGAGCCCTGATCGGACTTCAGCAAGCCGGTCAGACCCCAGAACAGAGCGAGCAAGATGCAGGCGAGCAAGAACAGGATGACAAATTTCATCGCGCAATCCCCCGGTCGATTGGATCGTCAGTCTTCAGCTTTAAAGTCTAGCGGCAAACGCCTGGCTTGGCTGTGTTTATTGCTCATGGCCTTGTTGCCCTTCCTGTTGGCGGCATGGCAATGGCAGCGCGCGCAGGAAAAGGCCGAGTTGCTGCGCTCGCTGACCAGCGCCATCGGCGTGCAACCGGTCAGCCTGCTCTACCGCGAGGCCAGCCCGCAGCCGGAGTTCACCCGGGTGGCGCTGCCGGACGCGCATCCGGCCGGACCGGTGCTGCAGCTGGAAAACAGCTATCTGGGCGAGGTCAAGGGGCGGCGGGTATTGCAGCCATGGCGGCTCAGCGACGGCGCGATGGCCCTGGTGGACCTGGGCTGGCTGGCCGACGGCGTGACGCTGCCCGCCATCGACCCGCAGGCGCTGACCTTGCGCGGCCATTGGATGCCCTTGCCGCGCCATTTCGTGCTGCCCGGCGCGGTGGCCGGCATCCAGGGGCGAGTCGATTCCATCGATATGACCGCGCTGCGCCAGCGCTACTCCGGTCCCTGGCATCAGGGCGTGGTGGTATTGGAGCATTCGCAGGATCCGCTGCGGCATTGGCCGGTGCTGCCGGAGTTCATGCCGGAACGCCATTACGCCTATGCGGCGCAATGGCTATTGCTGGGCCTGCTACTGCTCTTGTCCTTGTATTCACTGAGGAGGCGTTCCCAATGACGCAGGTGGAGGTGTCGCCGACGGCGCGTCGCGGCCGGCTGAAGCTGTTGTTGATGGCGGCGATCTGCCTGGCGCCGGTACTGGCCTCCTGGGCGGTGTACCGGCTGATGCCGCCGCAGGGTGGCAAGAGCTACGGTCAGTTGCTGCCGACCCGGCCGTTCGTGCTGACCGGCGCGCAAGGCTGGCCGCGCGGCAAATGGGTGCTGGCGGCCAGGATAGAGCCGGGCTGCCAGGCGCGCTGCCAGCAGCGCTTTTTCGCGATGCGTCAGATCCAGATCGCCCAGGGCGAGGCCGCCGGCCGGCTGACCCGGCTGGGTTGGCAGGAACAGGCGCTGCACGAGGATGTGGACGCCACCCACATCGTACAAACCGTGCAGACGGACGTCGACGATGGCGGCTATTACTTGGTGGACCCGCTGGGCAACCAGGTCTTGTTCTACCCCGATGCCGCCGACCCCAAGAAAGTGATACAGGAAATCGGCCGGGTGCTGAAAACCAATAACGGCATCGGTTGAGTCCATTCTGTCGCGGCGCACGCGCGGTTCGCGACATTCGCAGTTTGTTGGCCGCTCGACAAGGGGAGCGCAGCATGAGGCGACTGATCTGGCTGGCATTCATCCTGGCATGCGTGGTCGTGCCTTTCGGCGCCTATGTGCGCCTGTCCGACGCCGGGCTGGGCTGCCCGGACTGGCCGGGATGCTACGGCCAGATTTCTCCGCACCACGCCGCCGCCGAAATCCTGCAGCAGCACGCACAGAACCCTGACGGACCGGTCAGCCTGGGCAAGGCCTGGCGGGAAATGGGGCATCGCTACCTGGCCGGCGCGCTGGGTTTGCTGATCGTCGCCATCGGCTGGCAGGCGTGGCGGCGCAAATACCATCGCCGCGCGGCCGGCGCCTTGTTGGCGGTGGTGTTGCTGCAGGGCTTGCTGGGCATGTGGACGGTGACCTTGCTGCTGAAACCGGCCATCGTCACCCTGCATCTATTGGGCGGCGCATCGGTGCTGCTGTTGCTGGCCTGGCTGGCGCTGTCGCCACGGCTGCCGCCTTTGGCCGCGCCGGCGCCGCTGGCCTGGCTGGCGCGCGCGCTGGCGTTGGCCGTGGCATTGCAGCTGGCTCTGGGCGGCTGGGTGTCCACCAATTACGCGGCGCTGGCCTGTCAGGGTTTTCCCGCCTGCAATGGCGAATGGTGGCCGCAGATGCGCTTCGAACACGCTTTCCATCTATTCCGCGCGCTGGGCGAAGCGCCTGACGGCAGTCCGCTGGCAGTGGGCAATCTGGTGGCCATCCACTGGCTGCACCGGCTGGGGGCCCTGTTGGTGGCCGCGCTGTGCCTGAGCGTGGCGCGCGCCGGCTGGCGGCTGCCGGCGCTGCGCGGCCACCTGTGTTGCTTGCTGGCGGCGCTGTCGCTGCAGATCGGGCTGGGCATCGCCAATGTGTTGCTGGCGCTGCCCTTGCCGGTGGCGGTGCTGCACAATGCCGGAGCCGCTTGTTTATTGCTGCTCAGCAGCTTGCTGGCCTGGCGGCTGCGCCCGCTGGCACGGCAGGCGCGGGCGGTGGAGCAGCCGTTGCTGCGCGCGGCCAAGGACGGCCGCGAATGGGTTTGAACGCCGGATGGCAAAGGGGGGAGCATGGACGCAATAGAGCTTAGGCAGGCGCGCCAGCATGCGCTGGCCCTGCTGCTGCTGGCCAAGCCCAGGGTGGTGGGGCTGATCGTGTTTTGCGCGGTGATCGGCATGTTTCTGGCGGGGCCGGGCTGGCCGGACCCGGCGCGCTTGCTGCCGGCCACCGCCGGCATCGCGCTGGTGGCTGGCGCGGCGGCGATGATCAATTGCCTGGTGGAGCGCTCGGTGGACGTCAATATGCGTCGCACCGCCTGGCGCGCCACCGCGCGCGGCGAAGCCGGCGTCGGCGAAACCCTGGTCATCGCGCTGACCGCCGGCGGCATCGGCATGGCCTTGCTGGCAGGCCTGGTCAATGCGCTGACCGCCTGGCTGACGCTGGCGACCTTCGTCGGCTACGCCATCGTCTACACCCTGCTGCTCAAGCCCAATACGCCGCAGAACATCGTGATCGGCGGCGCCAGCGGCGCGATGCCGCCGGTCTTGGGCTGGGCGGCGATGACCGGCGAGGTGCACGCGTTCGCGCTGGTGCTGTTCCTGATCATCTACGCGTGGACGCCGCCGCATTTCTGGGCGCTGGCGCTGTACCGCCGCGACGACTATGCCCGCGCTGGCCTGCCCATGCTGCCGGTGACTCACGGCCAGCGCTTCACCACGCTGTCGATTCTGCTGTACTCGCTGCTGCTGTCGGCGGTGACCTTGCTGCCGGTGGCGATGGGGATGTCGGGCTGGTTCTATCTGCTGGCGGCGCTGGTCCTGGACGCGCGGCTGGTGTTTCTTGCCGTGCGCCTGCATCGTCAGTATGCTGACGCTTTGGCCCGCCGCACGTTTGCTTGGTCGATCTGGTATCTGACCTGGCTATTCGCGGCTCTGCTGATAGACCATTACTGGCTGATACCCGTTTCCTGATGCGCAAATTGATAAAACTCGCCGGCTGGCTGCTGCTGCCGCTGTGGCTGGCCGCCTGCTCGCCGGAAGAACCCAAACTGGACCTGAAAGGCACCGATGTCGCCGGCGCGTCCATCGGCGGCGATTTCACCTTGACCGATCACCAAGGCCAGCGCCGCAGCCTGTCCCAGTACCAGGGCAAGGTGGTGGCGCTGTTCTTCGGCTACACCCATTGCCCGGACGTGTGCCCGACCACCATGCTGGAATACGCGGCCGCGGTGAAGCAGTTGGGCGATAAGGCCGGCGAGGTGCAGGTGCTGTTCGTCAGCATCGATCCCGAGCGCGATACGCCGCAGGTGCTGGCCGGCTATGTGCCGCATTTCAATCGCAGCTTCGTCGGCCTGACCGGCACGGCCGGCGAGGTGGAGCAAATCAAGAACCAGTACAAGATCGTTGCCCAGCGCGTCAGCCAGCCGGGCGGCGGCTATAGCGTGGATCACAGCGCCGGCTCCTATTTGCTGGACAAGAAGGGCCGCTTGCGGGTGTTTGAGGCCTATGGCACGCCGTCGGCGAGCTTGGCTCATGATATTGGCCAGTTGTTACGCTAAACTTGGGCTATCGGAAACTGACGCAGACATGAAAGTCGGATCAAAGTGAGCAACGACCATAACGCTGGCGCAACATCCGGCTCGCAGCCATCGTTGGACCTCGCCAAATACACGCTGTCCACGTCGGTGGAGATCGCCCATCATCTGGCCGGCATCGCCAAGAACGGCCACATGGTGACGGTGTTTTCCAATAAGGGAAAAACCTTCATCCTGACCCGTTTCCTGGAAGTGGACCACAAGGCCGGCACCCTGGTGTTCGACTGGGGCGCGGACCCGGAGACCAATGAACACTTGCTGGCCAGCGAGCGCAACGTCTTCGTCTGCTCGCCGGAAGGGGTCAAGACCCAGTTTGTCACCGGCCAGGTGCGGCGCATAGACTGGGACGGCCAGCCGGCGTTCCAGGCCGACCTGCCCGAGCAAGTGATCAAGCTGCAGCGCCGCGAGTTTTTCCGCATCCAGACGCCGGTGGCCAACCCGGTGATCTGCCATGTGGCCGATTATCCGCACAAACCGGCGGACCTGATCCTATTCGACATCAGCCTGGGCGGCGTCAGCATGTGGCTGCCGCAGGCCGGCACGCCCGGCTTCGAGATCGGCCAGCAATACCAGCGCTGCACGCTGGACCTGAAACCGCTGGGCGCATTGCATCTCGGCCTGGAGGTCAGGCATAGGCTGGCCGCCAAGCTGCGCAACGGCAACGAGGCGGTGCGCATCGGCTGCTCCTACCTGGGGCTAACCCCGGCGCTGGAAACGCAGATCCAGCGCTATGTCGGCCTGCTGGAGCGCGAACGCCGCGCGCTGGTGGGCTAGCCCGACGCCTAAGCTCTGTTTTCATTCCGATTTTCATTCTTGCCGCAAGACACCATGAAGCTGACTATTGCCCTGTCCAAAGGGCGCATCTTTGAAGAAACCCTGCCCCTGCTGGCCGCCGCCGGCATCATTCCGGCGGAGGACCCCGAAGCCTCGCGCAAGCTGATCATCGGCACCAACCATCCGGGCGTGCAACTGGTGATCGTGCGCGCATCCGATGTGCCGACCTATGTCCAGTACGGCGCGGCCGATCTGGGCATCGCCGGCCGCGACGTGCTGATCGAGCACGGCGGCGCCGGCCTGTACCAACCGCTGGATCTGAATATCGCCAAGTGCAAGATGATGGTGGCGGTGCAGAATGGCTTTGACTACGAGGCAGCGGTGCGCCGCGGCGCGCGCTTGAAGATCGCCACCAAGTACCCGCAGATCGCGCGCGAACACTTCGCCCGCAAGGGCGTGCACGTCGATATCATCAAGCTCTACGGCTCGATGGAACTGGCGCCGCTGGTCGGCCTGGCCGACGCCATTGTCGACCTGGTGTCCACCGGTGGCACGCTGCGCGCCAATGATCTGTGCGCGGTCGAGCACATCGTCGACATCAGTTCGCGGCTGGTGGTCAACCAGGCCGCGCTCAAGCTCAAACACGACGTGATCCAGCCAGTGCTGGACGCATTCGCCGGCGCCGTGCCGGCCTGAGGTCTGTCCCCATGCTGAAACTGTCCTCCTCCCAAGCCGATTTCACCGTCCGCCTGCAGGCGCTGCTGGCCTTTGAAACCGCGCAGGACCCGGCTGTCGACGCTGCCGTCGCCGCCATCTGCGACGACGTCAAGGCGCGCGGCGACGCCGCGGTGATCGATTACACCAACCGATTCGACCGCATGCGCGCCGCGTCCATGGCCGACTTGACGCTGTCGCGGGAGCAACTGGAAGCCGCCTTCCACCGGCTGAGCGACCCGGTGCGCCACGCGCTGAGCACCGCCGCGGAGCGGGTGCGCCGCTATCACGAAAAGCAGTTGGCGCATTCCTGGAGCTACCAGGACGAGGACGGTACCTTGCTGGGCCAGCAAGTGACGCCGCTGGACCACGTCGGCATCTATGTGCCGGGCGGCAAGGCCGCCTATCCCAGCTCGGTGTTGATGAACGCGATGCCGGCCAAGGTGGCCGGCGTCGGCGAAATCATCATGGTGGTGCCGACGCCGGACGGGGAGCGCAACGATCTGGTGCTGGCCGCCGCCTACATCGCCGGCGTGGACAAGGTGTTCACCTGTGGCGGCGCGCAAGCGGTGGCTGCGCTGGCCTACGGCACCGAGACCGTGCCCCAGGTCGATAAAATCACTGGGCCGGGCAATGCCTATGTCGCTGCGGCCAAGCGCCGCGTGTTCGGCGTGGTCGGTATCGACATGGTGGCCGGTCCGTCCGAGATCCTGGTGATTTGCGACGGCGACACCCCGCCGGATTGGGTGGCGATGGACCTGTTCAGCCAGGCGGAGCACGATGAAATCGCCCAGGCCATCTTGTTGTGCCCATCGGCGGACTATATCGCCGAGGTCGAGGCCAGCATCGCCAAGCTGCTGCCGCAGATGCCGCGTCGCGCCATCATCGAGGCCAGCCTCGGCAATCGCGGCGCGCTGATCCAGGTTGGCGACCTGGCCGAAGCCTGCGAGATCGCCAACTACATCGCGCCCGAGCATCTGGAGCTGTCGGTGGCGAACCCGGACGAATTGCTGCCGCTGATCCGTCACGCCGGCGCCATCTTCATGGGACGCTTCACTTCGGAAAGCCTGGGCGACTACTGCGCCGGCCCCAATCATGTGCTGCCCACCAGCCGCACCGCGCGCTTCGCCAGCCCGTTGGGCGTCTATGATTTCCAGAAGCGCAGCAGCCTGATCCGGGTGTCCCAGGCCGGCGCGCAGTCGCTGGGCCAGGTCGCCAGCCTGTTGGCCCATGGTGAAGGCCTGAGCGCGCACGCGCGCGCGGCCGAGCTGCGGCTGGACGCCTAGCCTAGGGAGCAAAGCGCGGCCGTATCGCTTAAGCTGGGAAGATAACCGGAGAATGCGATGCTCAGCCTGCCACGTATCGCGGCCGGACTCTGTCTGGCCGTTTTCATGTCCGCTGCCTGCTGGGCGCAGCCGCGCGTGTTCGTCGTCGAAAGCTATCACAGCGATTACCCCTGGGATCAGGATTACCGCCGGGCGATACAGGAGCGCCTGGGCAAGCGGACGCAACTGAGTTATTACGCGATGGACACCAAGCGTCTGCCGCCGGCCCAGCACCAGGCGCGCGCAGACGAGGCGCTGGCGATGGCGGCGAAAATAAGGCCGGACCTTGTCATCGTCGGCGACGACGCCGCGTTACAGAGAGTGGGCAGCAAGCTGGCGCAGCAAGGCGTGCCGGTGATCTATCTGGGCATCAACAACAATCCGCGCAATTATTTCCCAGGCGCGGCGCCTCGCGTCAGCGGCGTGCTGGAACGGCCGCTGATCCTGCGCAGCGTCTTCGAGCTGGGCAAAGCCGTCAAAGGGCTGCGCAGCGCGCTGGTGCTGTTCGATGACGACCTCACCTCGCGCATCATCCGCGACGAAACCTTCGTCGGCCGCGACAGCATGCTGCTGGCCAATATCCACGTCGATCTGGCCTTGACCGGCTCCTATGCGGAATGGCAACGGCGGGTACAGGGCGCGGCCGGTCGTTACCAGGCGATCTGGGTGGGGCTCTATTTCACCTTGCGCGGCGCCGACGGCAAGGTGGTGCCGGGAGACGAGGTGCTGCGCTGGACCGCCGCCCACGCCAAGCTGCCCTTGTTCGCGTTCTGGGATTTCGCCGTGGGCAAGGACAAGGCCGCCGGCGGCCTGGTGCTGTCGGGCTACGAGCAGGGCAGGGAGGCGGCCAAGATGGCCGAGCAGGTGTTGTTTCAGCAGCAGCCGGTCGCCAGCCTGTTCCCGGTGACGCCGTCGGAAGGGCGCTATGTTTTCAGCCGCAGCGCGCTGGCGCGCGACGGTGTGGAACTGCCGGCGCGGCTGCAACAACGGGCGCATTGGCTTGAGTAGCTGAAAGCGAATGAACCAGCTACTATAGCTTTTCGCCGTTTCCGATAACGCGGCCTCGTCAGCGGGGCTCTTGTTGGCCGCAAGGCCGTATTGCAAGATCATGAAAAAGTCCGTCCGACAACTGGTGCGCGATGAGATCGCCGCCATCAGCGCTTACCCGGTAGCCTCCGCAGACGGCTACATCAAGCTCGACGCCATGGAGAATCCGTGGCCCTTGCCGGCCGAACTGCGCCAGGAACTGGCGCGGACCCTGGCAGACGTCGCCGTCAATCGTTACCCGGACCCATCCGGCGGCACGCTGAAAGCCCAGCTGAAGCAGGCGTTTGCCATACCCGAGCCGGCCGAGGTGCTGCTGGGCAACGGCTCCGACGAGCTGATCACCCTGGTGGCGCAGTCCTTGGCCCGCCCCGGCGCCAAGCTGCTGGCGCTGGAGCCGTCCTTCGTGATGTACAAGATGAACGCGCTGTTCTCCGGCCTCGACTATGTCGGCGTGCCGCTGCGTTCCGATTTCAGCCTGGACCTGCCGGCGACGCTGGCGGCCATCGCCGAGCATCAGCCGGCGGTGGTGTTCGTGTCCTATCCCAACAACCCGACCGGGCCGCGTTTCGCCCGCGCCGAGGTGGAGGCGATCTGCGAGGCCGCGCCCGGCCTGGTGGTGGTGGACGAGGCTTACCAGGCCTTCGCCAGCGACAGCTTCATGAACCTGGCCGGCCTGCGCGACAATCTGATCGTGATGCGCACGCTGTCCAAGCTGGGCCTGGCCGGCATCCGCCTCGGCTATGCCGCCGGCCCCGCCGCCTGGATCCAGGAGCTGGACAAGGTGCGGCCGCCGTACAACGTCAATGTGTTGACCCAGGCCGCCGCGCGCTTCTCGCTGCGCCATATCGAGGTGTTCAACCGCCAGGCGGCGGAGCTGTGCGAGGAACGCGGCCGGCTGGCCGCCGGCCTGGCGCGTCACGCCGCCATCGAGGCTTTCCCGTCGGAAGCCAATTTCATCACCATCCGGGTGCCGGACGCGCCGGCCTTGTATCAGCATTTCAAGGCCAGCGGCATCCTGATCAAGCAACTGCACGGCAGCCATCCGCTGCTGGCGCAATGCCTGCGCCTGACCGTGGGCGCGCCGCAGGAAAACGACGCCATGCTGGCGGCCCTGGACGCTTACTTCGCCTGAGCCATGAGAACCGCAACCGTTACCCGCAATACCCTGGAAACCCAGATCACCGTCAGCCTGAACCTGGACGGCACCGGCGTCGGCCGCTTTGAAACCGGCGTGCCCTTTCTCGACCACATGATGGATCAGATCGCCCGTCACGGCCTGATCGATCTGGACGTGGTCGCCCACGGCGATCTGCATATCGACGCCCACCATACGGTGGAAGACATCGGCATCACCCTGGGGCAAGCCTTCGCCAAGGCGATAGGCGACAAGAAGGGCATCCGCCGCTATGGCCACGCCTACGTGCCGCTGGACGAGGCCTTGAGCCGGGTGGTGATCGATCTGTCCGGCCGTCCTGGCCTGGTATACAAGGTTGAATACACTCGCGCCAGCATCGGCCAGTTCGATGTCGACCTGTTCTCCGAGTTCTTCCATGGCTTCGTCAACCATAGCATGGTCACGCTGCATATAGACAATCTGCGCGGGGTCAACAGCCATCACCAGGCCGAGACCATCTTCAAGGCCTTCGGCCGCGCCTTGCGCATGGCCTGTGAGGTGGACGAGCGCATGGCCGGGCAGACGCCGTCGACCAAGGGCACGCTGAGCGCATAAGCCGGTCGCGCCGTTTTTTCCCCAGGGCTCCGGATTCGGCTGGAGCCCTGCCACCCCCGAAGCGAACTTGTAGGATGGCGATGAAAGTTGCAGTAGTGGATTACGGCATGGGCAATCTGCATTCGGTGCTCAAGTCGGCGCAGGCGGTCAACGATATCGGCGCCGAGATCTTTCTCACTAGCGAGCCGGAGGCCGTGCTCAAGGCTGACAAGGTGATCTTCCCCGGCCAGGGCGCGATGCCGGACTGCATGCGCGAGCTGCATCAGCACGGGCTGGCCGAGGCGATAAGGGAAAGCACCAAGAACAAGCCGTTTTTTGGCATCTGCGTCGGCGCGCAGCTATTGTTCGAGGAAAGCGAGGAGGGGCCGACCCAAGGCCTGGGCCTGTTTCCCGGCAAGGTGGCGCGTTTTGCCGCCGGATTGCGCGACGCCGAGGGCGAGCGCCTGAAAGTGCCGCACATGGGCTGGAACCAGGTGTTCCAAACCGCGGTCCATCCCTTGTTCGCCGGCATCGCCGACGGCGAGCGCTTCTATTTTGTGCATAGTTACCACTTCGCGCCGGCCGATGCGGGCCTGACGCTGGCGGAAAGTGAATATCCAGAGCGGTTTTCATGTATTGTCGGTCGTGGGAACATCTTCGCAAGCCAGTTCCACACCGAAAAGAGCCACCGGGCCGGCCTTCAGATGATGAAGAACTTCTTGGCCTGGGATGGCAGTGTTTAACTCACGTTTGATTTAGCACCATGCTGCTCATACCCGCGATAGACCTGAAAGACGGTCAATGCGTACGCCTGAAACAGGGCGTGATGGACGATGCCACCGTTTTCTCCGACGACCCCGTGCAAGTCGCCGCCCATTGGCGCGATCAAGGCGCCCGGCGCCTGCATCTGGTCGATCTCAACGGCGCTTTCGCCGGCAAGCCCAAGAATCTGGCGGTGATCCGCGACATCCTGGGCGAAGTCGGCGACGAGATGCCGGTGCAATTGGGCGGTGGCATCCGCGACCTGGACACCATTGAAAAATACCTGGACATGGGCTTGTCCTACGTGATCATTGGCACCGCCGCGGTCAAGACTCCGGGCTTTCTGCACGATGCCTGCGACGCCTTCCCCGGCCAGGTCATCGTCGGCCTGGACGCCAAGGACGGCATGGTGGCGATTGATGGCTGGGCCAAGATCACCAACCACCACGTGACCGATCTGGCCAAGCGCTTCCAGGATTATGGCGTCAACTCGGTGATCTACACCGACATCGGCCGCGATGGCATGATGAACGGCGTCAATATCGACGCCACCGTCAAGCTGGCGCAGGCCTTGACCATCCCGGTGATCGCCTCCGGCGGCCTCAGCAACCTCGACGACATCCGCGCGCTGTGCGCGGTGGAGGACGAGGGCATTGAAGGCGCGATCACCGGTCGCGCGATCTACGAGGGCAGCATCGATTTCGCCGCCGCGCAGACGCTGGCCGACGAACTGTCGGACTGATAGCCTGTTTCTGACTCATCAAGCCGCCGGCCCGTACGCACTGTTCGGGCCGGTTGGCCGTTTGCCGGACCCCATATGCTTGCCAAACGCATCATCCCCTGTCTGGACGTGACCGCGGGTCGCGTCGTCAAAGGCGTCAACTTCCTGGGTCTGCGCGATGCCGGCGATCCGATTGAAATCGCCCGCCGCTACAACGAGCAGGGCGCGGACGAATTGACCTTTCTCGACATCACCGCCAGCTCGGACCAGCGCGACATCATCCTGCATGTGATCGAGTCGGTGGCGGAACAGGTATTCATTCCGCTGACCGTGGGCGGCGGCGTGCGGGAAGTGGCGGACATCCGCCGCCTGCTCAGCGCCGGCGCGGACAAGGTCAGCATCAATACCGCGGCGGTGAGCAATCCACAGCTGGTGAGCGACGCGGCGGATCGCTTCGGCAACCAGTGCATCGTGGTGGCGGTGGACGCCAAGGCGGTGACGCCGGAAAACGATCGCTGGGAAGTGTTCACCCACGGCGGTCGCAACCGCACCGGCATCGATGCGGTGGAGTGGGCGCGCAAGATGCAGCAACTGGGCGCCGGCGAAATCCTGCTGACCAGCATGGATCGGGACGGCACCAAGATAGGTTTCAATCTGGAGCTGACGCGCGCGGTGTCGGAAGCGGTGGAGATTCCGGTGATCGCCTCCGGCGGCGTCGGCACGCTGCAGCACCTGGTGGACGGCGTCAAGCTGGGCAAGGCCGACGCGGTGCTGGCCGCCAGCATTTTCCATTTTGGCGAACACACCGTGGGCGAGGCCAAACAGGCAATGCGGAACGCCGGCATCGAAGTGCGGCTGTGAACGCCTTCCGATCGACACTCTTGCCGGCGTCTTAATTTGAGGCGAAGCGGGCGCCGCGCTGAATCATTTGCCGCGCCGCCACTCATAGCCAAGGCGCGCGGCCTTCTAAAGGTGAACCATGAATTGGTTGGATGAAGTCAAATGGGATGGCCAGGGCCTGGTCACCGCGATTGCCCAGGACGCCGCCAGCGGCCGGGTGCTGATGGTGGCGTGGATGAACCGGGAAAGCCTGGAACTGACCGCCGAAACCGGCGTGGCCCATTACTGGAGCCGTTCGCGCGGCAAGCTGTGGAAGAAGGGCGAGGATTCCGGCCATCTGCAAAGCGTCAAGGAGCTGCGGCTGGATTGCGACGGCGATGTGGTGGTGATGCAGATCGAGCAGGCCGGCGGCATCGCCTGCCATACCGGTCGCGAAAGCTGCTTCTATCGTCGCTTCGACCCGGCGCGGCAGGACTGGGAAGTGGTGGACGCGGTATTGAAGGATCCGGACGCGATCTACGGCAAGGGCTGACTTGCGCGTGGTCAACGCCTTGCGGCGGCTGGCCGTTAGAATGGCAGCCGGCGAGGCGATTGTTATCGTTTTGCCATCGGAACGACATATACTTGCCGGGGTTGCGGCGTTAAAGGAGGAGAGACATGAGCCAGGATGTGCTGAAAACCATAGCGGACACGCTGGAAGCGCGGCGCGAGGCCAGTTCGCAGTCTTCCTACGTGGCCTCCCTGTTTCACAAGGGCGAGGACGCCATTTTGAAGAAAGTGGCGGAAGAGGCGGCGGAAACGCTGATGGCCTCCAAGGACAAGGACAAGCTGCATTTGGTGCGCGAAGTGGCCGATCTGTGGTTTCACAGCATGGTGTTGCTGACCTACCATGGCCTGCGACCAGAAGACGTGCTGATGGAGTTGAAACGGCGCGAAGGCATTTCCGGCCTGGACGAAAAAGCCTCCCGCGCGCCCACCCCTTAAGATTGAGCGAGAGCCGACAATAATGACAGACTGCATCTTCTGCAAAATCGTGGCCGGGCAGATTCCGGCCAACAAGATCTACGAGGACGACGATGTGCTGGCCTTCCACGACATCCGTCCGATCGCCCCGGTGCATTTCATGCTGATTCCCAAGCTGCACGTGGATTCGTTGGCCCATTGCGGCCCCGAGCACGAGGCTGTGCTGGGCAAGATGCTGACGCTGGCGCCCAAGCTGGCGCGCGAGCAGGGCCTGGAGGGCGGCTTCAAGACCGGCATCAATACCGGCCGCGGCGGCGGGCAGGAAGTGTTCCACCTGCACGTGCATGTGTTCGGCCACAAGAACTGATTGGCCCACGCGGCCGCAGCGGGAGGCCGGGCGGCCTCCGCGTACTAATTCGATTTGATAAGGAAGTGAATCATGGGTTCTTTCAGCATCTGGCACTGGTTGGTGGTTCTGCTGATCGTGGTGCTGGTGTTCGGCACCAAGAAACTGCGCAATATCGGTGAAGATCTGGGCGGCGCGGTCAAAGGCTTCAAGGAAGGCATGAACGGCGAGAACGACAAGGCCGCCAAGGACAAGCCGGCTGAAACCGGCCGCATCATCGACGGCGACGCCGACAAGAAATAAGGCGCGGGCGGCTCTAGCGTGTTTGAAATCAGCTTTGGCGAAATCCTGTTGATAGGCGTGGTGGCCCTGGTGGTATTGGGGCCGGAGCGCTTGCCGACGGTGGCGCGCACCTTGGGTGCGCTGGTGGGCCGCGCGCAGCGCTTCGTGGCCACGGTGAAGGCGGACATCCAGCAGCAGGCCAATCTGACCGGCTTGAACGAGCTGCGTCAGGATATCGAGGACGCGGCGCACTCGTTCAAAGGCCAGATCGATGCCGAAGTGCGGGGCGTGCGCGAGGCGATGGAGCAGAACAGCGCCGAACTGCGTTCGCTGGCGGACGAGGCGCGCGCGCCGGTGGAGGAAGCGGCCAACGCCATCCATGGCGGTTTGCAGCCGGATTTGCTGGACCCGCCGCCGGAGCAGGCCGAGGCCGCGCCGGCTAAGGACGAGAACCAACTGGATCTGTTCGACGATATCCCGCCGGCCAAGCCCGCCGCTTCCGCGGCGGCGCAGCCGGCCGAGCCGCCGGCGGCGCATTGAGCCCGCCCGGCAGGCCGGGCGGCCAGCCACGCCAACCTGACTCCATTGGAAACCCCCGCGAATGAATGAACAACCCTTGCTCGCGCATTTGATCGAGCTGCGCACCCGCCTGGTGCGGGCGCTGCTCGGCGTCGCGCTGGTGTTTCTCGGCCTGTTCCACTGGTCGGGCGATATCTACCATTTATTGGCCAAGCCCTTGCTGGACGCGTTGCCGCAAGGCGCCAACATGATAGCCACCGATGTCACCGCGCCGTTCTTCGTGCCGGTCAAGGTGACCATGCTGGTGGCTTTCCTGATCTCGCTGCCCAATACCCTGTACCAGATCTGGGCCTTCGTCGCGCCCGGGCTCTACCATCACGAGAAGCGTTTGGTGCTGCCCCTGGTGGTGGCCAGCCTGTTGCTGTTCCTCACCGGCATGGCTTTCGCCTACTTCCTGGTGTTCCCGGTGGTGTTCGGCTTCATGTCGGCGGTGACGCCGGTCGGGGTCAGCATGATGACCGATATCGATAAATACCTATCCTTCGTGCTCGGCATGTTCCTCGCCTTCGGCGTCACCTTCGAGGTGCCGGTGGTGGTGATCCTGCTGGTGCGCATGGGCGTGGTATCGGTGGAAAAACTGCGTCAGGGGCGGCCCTATGTGATCGTCGGCGCCTTCGTCGTCGCCGCCATCGTCACTCCGCCGGACGTGTTGTCGCAGACGCTGCTGGCGGTGCCGTTGTGGTTGCTGTACGAGGTGGGCATTTTCATGGCGGTGTTCCTGGGCCGCAAGAAGGAGCGCGCGATGTTGGAGGACCGGCCATGAGCCGCAATGTTTGGCATTATGGCGCGGCGGCTTCGCTGATCGCGCTGATCCTGCTGTGTCTGGCCTGGGAGTTGTGGCTGGCGCCGCTGCGTCCAGGCGGTTCCTTGCTGGCGCTGAAGGCGGCGGTGTTGCTGTTGCCGCTGCGCGGCATCCTGAGCCAGCGTCTGTACACCTATCAATGGGCCAGCATGTTCATCCTGGCCTATTTCACCGAGGGCGTGATGCGCGGTTGGGCCGATCGCGGCCTGTCGCAACAACTTGCATGGGGCGAAATCTTTTTGAGCGGACTATTCTTCGTCTGTGTATTGGGCTTTGCCAGAACCTTCAAGTTGTCGCGTCAGCCGCAGTAGACCTCGCGCGCAGCCAAAAGGAAGCCGTCAGCTCATGCTGACGGCTTTTTTTGCGTCCATCGCGCATGCGGTAGGCAGACTGTGAAACTTGCCGTAGTCATGCGGCGAACGCCGCAAACGGCTTGGTTTACAATCGCCGCGAAACCGCGAACTTGAATCGGCGGGAATCCAAAAAAAACATAGTTTGGTTGGGGAGTGTATAAATGCGGAACATGACGATTGCGGCCCGGATTACCCTGGGTTTCGCCTTATTGCTGGTGGCGTTGGCGGTGACCAGCTTGCTGGCTTTCATCGGCCTGGGCAGTATTTCCAGCCGGGTGGAGGCTGTCAGCACCCATGAGTTGGCCTTCTACCGCGATGTGGTGGAGTTGCAGCAGCACATGGGCAACTTGCGGCGCTTCGAGAAGGACTATTTCATTAATCTGGCCGACAACGCCAAGCGCGCGGAGTACAGCGAGAAATGGAGCAAGACGCTGGATGGCGCGCACGCGGCGATCAAGAATGCCGGCACTCATCCGCTCAACGGTGATTCCACCCAGCAGCTGAGCGCGCTGGACGGCCTGCTCAACAGCTATGCCGATGGTTTCAAGGCGGTGGCCGGCAAGATCGACAAGCATGAGATCGCCAGCACCAGTGATGCCAATAGCGCGTTCAACCAGTACAAGAGCAGCATCCACCAGATGGAGGATGTGAGCGCCAAGCTGGCAAAAGGCGGTTCCGATGCGGTGGCGCAGTTGCGCAGCCAGATCGATGCGTCCGCCGACGCGGTGCGCAGTCAGTTGCTGAGCACGGTGGTGATTGGCCTGCTGGCCAGCCTGGTGGTGTCCTGGTACATCATCCGCTCCATCCGCATTCCGCTGCTGCAGATGCGCGATTCCGCGCAGCAGCTGGCGCAAACCTGCGATTTGAACCTGGCCTTGCCGGACTTTGGCCGCAACGAGCTCGGCAGCGTCGGCGAGTCGCTGGCCTCGCTGGTCGGCACCGTGCGCCGGCTGGTGCAGGAGGCGCAGGGTCACGCCACCCATCTGGCCGGCGCGTCCGGGCAGATGGCCGACGTCAGCCACCAAGTGTCCAATGCCTCGGCCAATCAGGCCGAGTCCGCTGCCAGCGGCGCCGCGGCGATCGAGCAGATGTCGGTCAGCATCAATCTGGTGGCCGACAATACCCGCGATGTGGAGCAGCAGGCGCGCCAGACCATGGCGCAGGCGGATCGCGGCAACGGACTGGCGGAAACCGCGGCCAGCGAAATCCAGCTGATCGCCAGCGGCATCACCGCAACCTCGGCCGTGATGGACCAGCTCAACCAGCGCTCCAGCGATATCGGCGACATCGTGCGGGTGATCCGCGACATCGCCGACCAGACCAATCTATTGGCGTTGAACGCGGCGATCGAGGCGGCGCGCGCCGGCGAGATGGGGCGCGGCTTCGCGGTGGTGGCCGACGAGGTGCGTCAGCTGGCCGAGCGTACTAGCCAGGCCACCGCCGAGATCTCCACCCATATCGAGGGGGTGCAGACCGATACCCAGCGCGCTTACCAGAGCATGCAGCAGGCGAATGCCCGCATCGAAAGCGGGGTCAGCAGCACTTCCAGCGTGGCGGAGGCATTGCGTGAAATCCATCAGCTGTCGCAGCATTCGGTGGAACGCATCACCGACATCGCCAACGCGATCAAGGAGCAGAGTCACGCCAGCCAGCTGGTGGCGAACAATGTCGAGCAGATGGCGCAGATGAACGAGAGCACCGCCAAGGCGTCCGGCCAGGCCAGCCGCTTGTCGCAGGAATTGCAGCAGCTGTCGGTCGATCTGGACACTAATTTGAAGCGCTTCCGCACCTAAGAAGCTGTTTACGATCTGCTGCGCGTCGGCGATACGGCGTTGAAAACCGTTTCGAAATGCTCATGTACCGCTTGTACATTCCGCTTTCTCAACGGTTTTCGCCTTGTCTCGCCCTAGCTCGCAAGATCGTAAACACGTTCTAAGAACCTGTTCAAAGTCTGCTGCGCTTCGGGAGGCGTAGCACGGTGAGTCGCGCTCACGGTGCGCCATGGCTCAGCCGGCGATGCCCAGCGCGTCCAGGCTGTTGCGGCGCAAGGCGCGGCGCAGTTCCGGTTCCGGCAGGCCGCGCAGCTCGGCCAGCAGCGCGCTGAAGGCGGCGAGATGGGCCGGTTCATTGGGCCGGTCCTGGGCGAATTCCGGGCGGATGTCGGGCGCGTCGGTTTCCAGCACCAGGCCGGACAGCGGCAGCGTGGCCGCCAGCCGGCGGATGCGCTGCGAGCCGGAGTAGCTCATCGCGCCGCCGAAGCCCAGTTTCAAGCCTTGGCGCAGCATAGCCTCCGCCTGCTGCGGGCTGCCGTTGAAGGCGTGGGCGATGCCCAGCTCGACGCGCTGCTCGCGCAGATGCTTGAGCACGCGGTCCACCGAGCGGCGCACATGCAGCACCACCGGCAGCGCGTATTTGCGCGCCAGTTTCAGTTGTTCGACGAACAAGGCCTCCTGCCGCGCCGGGTCCAGCTCCGGCAGGTAGAAATCCAGGCCGATTTCCCCCACCGCTTCCGGCCGCTGCTCGCGCAGCGCGCGCTCCAGCTGTTCCAGATGTTCGTCCAGATGCTGTTCCAGATAGATGGGATGCAGGCCGAAGCCTATCCAGCAGCCGTGTTCGCGGCGCATGGCGGCGGCCGCGTCGAAGGTGTCGGCGCGCACCGCTGGTACCAGGATCTGGCCGACGCCGGCGGCGCGCGCGCGTTGCAGCACCGCGGACAGCATTGGCGCCAGCTCCGGCGCGTCCAGGTGGCAATGGGTGTCGATCAGCGCCTCGGGCGCGGGCAGGGCGGGGAAACGGTGCATGGCGGATGGGCTCGCTCAGCCGGCTTCCGGCTGCAATTGCTGTAGCAAGTATAGCCGTTGGTAAATGCCGCCGAGCGTCATCAGCTCCTCATGGTCGCCGGTTTCGGCGATCTGGCCGTGATTCAGCACGATGATGCGGTCGGCGTCGCGGATGGTGGACAGGCGATGGGCGATGGAGATCAGCGTGATCTGGCCATGCAATTGTTCCAGCGCGCGCTGCACCAGCTGTTCGGTTTCGCTGTCGATATGCGAGGTGGCCTCGTCCAGCAGCAGGATGCGCGGCTTGCCGGCCAGCGCGCGGGCGATGGCGATCAACTGCTTCTGGCCGCTGGAGAGCCGCAACCCGCTCTCGCCCATATCGGTGTCGTAGCCCTGCTCTAGCGCCAGGATCAGTTCGTGGGCGCCGGCGGCGCGCGCGGCGTCCTCGATCTGTTGTTGCGACAGTGGCCGGCCCATGGCGATATTGTCGCGCGCGCTGGCGGCCAGCAGGAAGGGCTCCTGCGGCACCAGGCCGACGCCGTCGCGGAAGGCCGCGTCGTCGAAGGACGCCAGCGGCTGCTCATCGATCAGGATGTCGCCGCTTTGCGGCGCATAGAAGCGCAGCAATAGCGACAGCAAGGTGGATTTGCCGCTGCCGGTGTGGCCGACGATGCCGATGAAGCCGCCGGCCGGAATCTCCAGCGATAAGTCGCGCAGCACCGGGCGTTCGGGTTGATAGGCGAAATTCAACCTGCGGAAACTGACCGCGCCCTGGCCGATGCGGCCCTGTCCGCCGTCGGCCGCCGCCGCGGGCTCCTGCAGCAGCGCATCCACCCGCGCCGCCGCCACCACCGCTTGCTGCAGCTGGCTGAACTGCATGGTGATCTGGATCAGCGGGTCCACCATGCGGCCGATATAGCTGATGAAGGCGTAGAGCACGCCGATCTGCAGCGCGCCCAGCGGCCGCTGGCTGAAGCTATAGATCACCGCGGCCAGCAGCAGCACCTTGAGCAGGTCCAGCGCCGGACGCAGCAGCCAGGCATTGGCGGTCAGCTCGGCCATGCGCGCCCGGTAGTAGTTGTGGTTGGCGTGGTCGAAGCGCTGGGCGAAGCGTCCGGCGGCGTTGCTGGCCTGCAGCACGCTCATGCCGGCGATGGATTCGGCCATCTGCGCGTTGATGTCGCTGCGCAGCGCGCGGGCGCGCGTCACCGAGGGCGCGCTCCAGCGCTGGTAGAGCCAGACGATGGCTAGCATCGCCGGCAGCAGCAGCGCGGCCAGCAGCATCAGCCGCCAGTCCAGCCAGGCCATCGCCGCCATCACGCCGATGACGACGATGCTGCTGTCCAGCATCACGAACAGCACTTGCACGTACAAGGCTTTCACCGACTCGGTGTCATTGGTGACGCGGCTGACCAATTGGCCTGTGATCGCCTTGTCGAAAAAGGCCATCGGCAGCCGGATCACGTGGCGGTAGACCTGTTCGCGCAGCCTTTGCACCGAGCGCATCGCCACGCCGGACAGGCGCACCAGCTGCAGATAGCGCAGGCTGGAAGCGGCGTAGCCGGCCAGCAGACAGGCGAACAGCAGCAGGCCCATTTCCAGCCACTGCGGCGCGCGCGGCAGCAGATAGCGGTCGATGAACACCTTGCCCAGCAGTGGCGACAGCGCCTCCAGCAGCGCGGCGGCGATCAGCCACAGCGTGCCCCACAGCACATGGCGCTTTTCCGGCGCGGCGGCCTGGCGCAGCAGGGCCAGCGCCCGGCTCCGGTTGATCGCGGATTGATCAGATTTCATCCAGGCTGGCCTCCAGTTGTTGATAGCGCCACTGGCTGGCGTACCAGCCGTTCAATTGCAGCAGCGCCTCATGGCTGCCGGCTTCAGTGATGCGCCCCTGTTGCAGCACGATGATGTGGTCGGCGTCGGCCACCGCCGACAGCCGGTGACTGGCGATGATCACGCTGCGTCCGCGGCGCGCTTCGCGCAGATGCTGCAGGATCTGGGTTTCGGTCTGGGTGTCCACCGCCGACAAGGCGTCGTCCAGCAGCAGCAGCGGCGCGTCCGCCAGCAGCGCGCGGGCGATGGCCAGGCGCTGGCGCTGGCCGCCGGACAGCGCCACGCCTTTTTCGCCAACCGGCGTGGCGTAGCCCTGGGCCAGGCGCAGGATGTCCTCATGAACCGCCGCCAGCCGCGCCACGCGCTCGATCTCGCGCTCGGCGGCGTCCGGCCGCGTCAGCGCGATATTGTCAGCCACCGAGGCGGAGAACAGGAAGGACTCCTGCGGCACCCAGCTGATCGCCGCGCGCAGCGCGTCCATCTTGTATTCCTCCAGCGGCACGCCGTTCCAGCTGACGCTGCCGGCCGGCAGCGGGTATTGGCGCAGCAGCAGGCGCAGCAGCGTGGACTTGCCGCTGCCGGTGGGACCGACGATGCCCAGGGTCTGGCCGCGTCCCAGGCGCAGCTCGATCGCGTGCAGCGCCGGCGTGACCTGCCCCGGATAAGTGAAGTCCAGGCCGTGCCAGCGCAGCTCGCCGCTGGGCTCGCTCGCGTCGGCACCGCTGTCGTCCACCGAGGCCGGCGCGCTCAGCACCGGTTCCAGCCGGTTCCAGCCGGCGCGGCCGCGTTCCAGCAACGACAGCACCCAGCCGGCGGCGAACATCGGCCAGATCAACTGACCAAGATACATGCTGAAGCTGGTCAGCGCGCCTATGGTCAGTTGTTGCTGCCATACCAGGTAGCCGCCGACGCCCAAGGTGGTCACCGAGGCGGTGATCAGCGTTAGCCCCACCACCGGCTCGAACGCCGCCTCCCAGCGCTGCGCTTGCAGGCTGTTGTCGGCGGCGCTGGCGGCCAGGCCGGCCAGCTCGCGGCTATTGCGCTCCTCCAGGCCCAGGGTGCGCAGCGTGCGCACCCCGCTCAGGGTTTCCTGCACATGGTCGTTGAGCCGGCTGAAGCTTTGCAGCGATCCGGCCCAGGCCTGATGCACGCGGCGGGTGATGCGCCAGAAGGCGAAGGCCATCAGCGGAAACGGCAGCAGCGCGGCGGCGGCCAGCCGCCAGTCTATGCCCAGGGTCATCATCGCCAGCACCATCACCAGGGTCAGGCTGCCGTCGAAACCGGCCAGCATCGCCTCGCCGGCGGCCATTTCCACCGCGTCGATGTCATTGGTGGCGCGCGCCATCAAGTCGCCGGTGCGTTGATGGTGGTAGAAGCCCGGCCCCTGGAGGCTCAAGCGCTGGTACAAGCGGGTGCGCAGCTCCACGCCCAATTGGTAGGCGGCGGCGAACAGCTGCAGCCGCCAGCCGGCGCGCAGCAAATAGATCACCACGCCGAACAGCAGCAGCCAGCCCAGCTCATGCAGCAACTGAGGGCCGCTGAGCTCGTTCTTGGCCAGCAGGTCGACGATCTCGCCTATCTTGCGCGGGATCAGCACGGTGAGTAGCGCCACGGCGGCCAGCATCAGCGCCGCGCGCAGATAGTAAGGCCAGTGGCGGCGGACGAAGCCGCGCAATAGCGCGGACAGGCTGGCGCCGGGGACGAGATCGGACGGGGTGGGCATGGAGGGGCGGGCTATCCGGATCGGGTATCGAGTCGGACATTCTATGCCGAATCCGAGGGCGGCGTCAGATGCGATGCAAAGCGTGTTGCGTGTTCCGCGCAGCGGTTCTTCGCGGATTTGGCGTGGGCATGGCCGCCCGGGCCGGAAGCGTGCTCCGACCCGGGCGCGGCGGGGCTTAATTCGCTTGCGTCGCCGGCGTCAGCCGCGGCTTGCGCACCTTGTGGAACAGAATGACCAGCAAGAGCAGGAAGGGCAGGCCGAAGACCAGGGTCAGCCGGAACACCTCGGTGAAGACGGTGGTGATCATGATCGCCAGCATCAGCACCAGCCCGGTCAGCGTGCTGTAGGGAAACAGGCGCATCTTGAACGGCAGCTCCAGCCCGCCGGCGCGGTCGTGATGGCGGCGGAAGCATAGATGGGTGTAGAAAATCATCAGCCAGGTGAACATGGCGCCGAACATCGACAGCGAAATCATCAGCGTGAACGCCTGCTGCGGGAACAGCACGTAGAGCGCCGTGGCCAGCGCGATGCCGCTGGTGGACAGCAATAGCGCGTTGATCGGGATGCCGCGCTGGTTCAATTGGCCCAGCGCGATGGGCGCGTCGCCGGCGCGCGACAGGCTGAACATCATGCGGGTGGTGATGTAGAGCTGGCTGTTCATCGCCGACAGCGCGGCGATCACCACCACGAAGTTGAGGATGCCGGCGGCGTAGGGGATGTTCAGCACCTGCATCACGGTGACGAAGGGGCTGTTGCCGGCGCCGATCCGGTCCCAGGGCACGATGGCGATGATCAGGCTCAAGGACAGCAGGTAGAACACCACCAACCGCGCGATGGTGGCGCGGAAGGCCTGGCGCACCGCCTGTTCCGGGTTCTCCGCCTCGCCGGCGGCCACCGCTATCATTTCCACGCTCAGATAGCTGAAGATGGAGATCACCACCGCCACCCAGGTGCCCCAGGCGCCGTTGGGGAAGAAGCCGCCGCCGGCGCTGAAGTTGTGCGCGCCGTAAGCCGGGTTGCCGCTGCCCCACACCAGGTAGCAGCCCATCAGGATGAAGGCGACGATGGCGAAGATCTTGATGCTGGAGAACCAGTATTCGACGGTGCCGAAAGCCTTGACGCTGGCGGCGTTGACGCCGATCAGCGCGCCGGAGAACAGCAGGATCCAGATCCAGGGAGGGGTGTCGGGAAACCAGAAGCGCATGTATTCGGCCACCGCGGTGACCTCGGTGCCCACCGCCAGCACGATGCAGGCCCAATAGCTGTAACGCACCAGGAAGCCGGCCAGCGGGCTGACATAGTGCTCGGCGTAAGCGCCGAAGGAGCCGGAAGTCGCGTGCGCGACGGTCATCTCCGCCAGGCAGCCCATCAGCAGCAGGGTGATCAGGCCGCCGATGGCGTAGCTGAGCACCACGCTGGGGCCGGCGAAGCCGATGGCGAACTTGCTGCCTAGGAACAAACCGGTGCCGATGGCGCCGCCGATGGCGATCATGCTCATCTGTCCGGCGCTGAGCCGGCGCTGCAGGCCCTGCTCCCTATCCTTGATATCCTGGAAACTGCTCATGATGTTCTCCTCTGTCTGTAAGGCGCGGTCTGGCGGGATCTGACGTCCCTTGCGCCTGGAACCGCCGCGCGGGGCTGCCGGCGGCGGCTTGATGCGGCGCGCGGGCAGGCCGCGCGCGATGCAGGTTTTGAACAGCTCTCAGAACCTGTTGACGATCTCGCGAGCTAGGGCGAGACAAGGCGAAAACGAGCGAAAAAGCGGAATGTACACGTGGTATATGAGCACTGAGCTTGGTTTCAACGCCCATTTCTATCCATCCCGCCGACGCGCAGCAGATCGTAAACAGGTTCTCAGGTCACCGCGCCGCGGCGGTGGAACTCCGGTTTATCCCAACTGCCGCTGTCCAGAATCTCGCGCAGGATTTCCACCGCGTCCCAGATGTCGGCATGGCTCAGGTAGAGCGGGGTGATGCCGAAGCGCAGCACTTCCGGTTCGCGGTAATCGCCGATGACACCGTTGGCGATCAAGGCCTGCATCACCGCGAAGCCCTGGGGGTGGCGGAAGCTGACATGGCTGCCGCGGCGCGCGTGTTCGCGCGGGGTGATCAGGGTCAATGGGTGGCGACCGCAACGCTGCTCCACCAGTTCGATGAACAAATCGGTCAAGGCCAGCGACTTGGCGCGCAATTGCTGCGGCTCCACCTGCCGCGCCACGTCCAGACCGCATTCCACCAAGGCCAGCGACACGATGGGCTGGGTGCCGCACAGGAAGCGGCGTATGCCCTGGGCCGGCGCGTAATCGGTGGCCATTTCGAAGGGCTTGGCATGGCCCCACCAGCCGGACAAGGGCTGCCAGAATGTGTTTTGATGGCGCGGCGCCACCCAGATGAAGGCCGGCGAGCCCGGGCCGCCGTTCAGGTATTTGTAGGTGCAGCCCACGGCGAAATCAGCGCCGGCGGCGTTCAAGCCCACCTCCACCGCGCCGGCCGCGTGCGCCAGGTCCCAGATCGTCAGCGCGCCGCGCTGATGAGCGCTGCGGGTGACCGCGGCCATATCGTAGAGATAGCCGGTGCGGTAATTGACATGGGACAGCAGCAGCACCGCCACGTCCTCGTCCAGCGCCTGCTCCAGCGGCAGCGCCTCGTCGATCAGGCGCAGTTCATAGCCCTGCTGCAGGAATTCGATCATGCCCTGGATCATGTAGAGATCGGTGGGGAAGTTGTCGCGCTCGGACAGGATCACCTTGCGTTCCGGATGCGCTTGCTGCTGGATGCGCAGCGCCGCCGCCAGCGCCTTGAACAGGTTGAGCGAGGTGGTGTCGGTGACCACCACTTCGCCGGGGCCGGCGCCCAAGAGCGGCGCCAGCTTGTCGCCCAGCCGGGTCGGCAGTTCGAACCAGCCGGAAGTGTTCCAACTGCGGATCAGCTCGTGGCCCCATTCGCGGCTGATCACTTGCTGGCTGCGTTCCAGCGCGCCCTTGGGCAGCACGCCCAGCGAATTGCCGTCCAGGTAGACGGTGTTGGGCGGCAGGTCGAATTGCTGGCGGAAACCGGCCAGCGGGTCTTGCTGATCGGCGATGAGACAGGTTTCGCGGGTATGTGTCATGGCGGGTCGGTCCTACGCAACAGGGGTGGAAACGGGCAAGGGCCGCAGCACGGCGCGTACCGGGCTGGCGTCCAGATTCATCAACTTCAGCGGCAGCGCGATCAACTCGTAATCGCCCTCCGGCGCGTGCTCCAGCAGCAGTTGTTCCAGGATGGCCATGCGTTGGCGCGCGGTGGCGTGGTGGGCATCCATGGTCTTGCTGTCCATCGGGTCCAGCGAGGCGGTGTCGACGCCTATCAGCCGCACGCCCTGGCCGCCCAGCCAGTCGATGGCGGCGGCCTCCACGCCGGGGAAGTCGGCATCCCAGGCGTCCAGCGGATAGCGTTCGTAGCTGCGGATCAGCAGCCGCGGCGGCAGTGGGCCGGTCATGGCGGCAAGCCGTGCGCGGATCTGTTCCAGCCGGATCAGCGGGCCGGGGGAGAGGCAATGAATCAGCCGGCATGGGCCGAGATAGGCATCCAGCGCCACCTGGCCTATGCCCTGGCCGGCGGCCTGGAAATGGGCCGGCGCGTCGGCGTGGGCGCCGCTGTGCGGCGACAGCGTCAGCCGCGCCACATTCACCGGGCAGTGGGCGTCCAACTGCCAGGCCGGGCTGGCGTCGAAGGCGGTGTCGCCGGGCCAGACCGGCAGGCCGGCGCGCAGCGGGGGACTGATATCGAGCAACATGGAACGGTTCCTGAGCGGTAACAAGCCTGGAATCATGCTAGCACCAAGCCTTCCGCCAAAAATTGCAAGTTGCCGTTGCCGATGGCATGCTTTTCGCAGGAACTGCACTAGAACTAATCAGTATCGATGGGAAATTGCAAATGCAGCTCGATGCGATAGATTGCCGGATTCTTTCCGCATTGCAGCACAACGCCAGGCTCAGCAATCAGGACCTGGCGGACCAGGTGGCGCTGTCGCCATCGGCCTGTCTGCGGCGGGTGCGCGCGCTGGAAAACCAGGGGGTGATCCGCGGTTATCACGCGCAATTGGACCCAGCCCTGCTTGGCTACGAACTGGAAGCCATCGTCCATGTGACGCTGGACCGGGCGCGCGAGGATTGGCACGAAGACTTCATGGGCCGCATCCAGCAGTTCGAGGAGGTGGCCGCCGCCTATATTGTCGCCGGCCCCAGCAATTATGTGTTGCACGTGCGCTGTCGCAATCTGGCGGCCTTCAGCGGCTTCATCGTGGAGCGGCTGAACCGGCTGCCCGGCATGCGCGACATCTGTTCCTACATCGTGATGCGCACGCTCAAGGATTCGCGCTGGCAGGTGCCGCTGGGCGGGAAATAGCCGCGGCTTCCGCCCGCGTCGGCGGTGGGGCTGACGCGAGGCGTGGTTGGTATAATTACCATTGTTAATGATAATCATTAGCATTAACTTCGGCGCTCCTCAACCCACCCCCACCCACATCATGAAATACCGGAGCCTTTCCGCCTGCCTGTTATTGTCGGCGGTCCATCCGCAAAACCTGCAGGCCGCCGAGCCCGCGCCGCAACTGGAAACCGTCCACGTCAGCGCCGAGCGCAAACCCGCGCTCCTGCATGGCGAGGTGCTGGACGCGGAGCAACTGCGCCGCGCCCGCGGCACCGGCAACGCCGACATCTTCTCGGCCCTGCCCAGCGTGCAGGTCAACAATATCCGCAACGAAGCCGGCGCCATCGACCTGGGCATCCGCGGCCTGCAAGGCGAGGGCCGGGTGCCGGTGCTGATAGACGGCAGCCTGCAATCCACCCACACCGCGCGCGGCTATCAGGGCACCAGCGACCGCACTTACATCGATTCAGACCTGATCAGCAAGGTCAGCGTCGAAGAGGGCGCCAGCAACGGCGCCTTCTCCAGCGGCGCGATCGGCGGCCTGGTGCAAATGCGCACCTTGGGCGTGGAGGACGTGTTGCGTCCTGGCAAGGATTTCGGCGTGCTGCTGAAAGGCAGCTTGTACAACAATAACAAGATGCCCACCGTGCCGGACGACGAGCGCGACCAGGTGTATTACCGGCTGAACAACGGCCTCAGCCCACGCGTGTTCAACAATGGCTCGGCCACGCTGGCGCTGGCCTACCGGCAGCCCGGCCTTGATGCCTTGCTCGCCTACAGCAAGCGGCGCACCGGCAATTACTTCGCCGGCAGCCACGGTTTCGACGGCTACCCGGAGGCGGTGGTGTCGCGCGGCCAGGAAGTGGTGAACACCAGTTACGAGAGCGATTCGTTGCTGGCCAAGCTCGGTTTTGCGCTGGACGATGCGCAGCGTCTGAAGCTGATCTTCCGCCGCCATCGCCAGCAGGCCGGCGAGTTGCTGGCCGCTTACTGGTACAAGAACTCCAACGACAAGCATTTCCAGGAGCTGCCGCCGGGGGTCGAGTCCATGCCGCAATGGGCGCTGGGCAGCGCCGTGGTGCATGCATATAGTGCCAACTACAGCTATACGCCCAGCGACAACAAGCTGATCGATCTGAACCTGGGTTTGTGGGCCACCGAGGCGGATCTGGACCAGCACAACGGCCTGTGGGCCGGCCGCCCCGGCGCTTCCTACGGCGATCAGTACATGCATGCCTACAACAACAAGCGCCATGGCTTCAATTTGCTCAACCGTTCGGAACTGGAGGCGCTGCCGCTGAGCCTCAGCTATGGCCTGGCCTTCCAGCAGGAGCGCACCCAGCCCACCAGCCGCTACACCGAGCAGCCGCGGACGCTGGAGGCGTCGCGCAACGGCGTGCGCAATGAGCGCAGCCTGTTCGCCAACGCCGTGCTGTCCTATCCCTGGGCCAGCTTCTCGCTGGGCGCGAATCTGCATGGCTCAATCACGCGCGACTATGCGACCAAACTGGAGGTGGATTACGCGCCCAAGCTGGACCTGACCGGCCAACTCGATGTTCACCTGGCCAAATGGCTGGATGGCTATGTGAAGGGCGGCCGCGCCTATCGCACCCCCAGCTTGTACGAAACCACCACCTCGTCCGAGGTGTTCAGCTACAACCCATACAACCCCTTGCGGCCGGAGCGTTCGCTGAATCTGGAGCTGGGTTTGAAGGCGAGTTTCCAGGATGTGTTCCGCGAGAAGGAGCGCATCGGCTTCAAGGCCGCTTATTTCGACAACAAGGTGGCGGATTATATTTCCAGCGCCTGGCTGGACCGCACGCCGGGCATGCCGTCCTGGCAGGGCAATTTGACCTTCCTCAACTACGACAAGGTGGAGCTGCGCGGCTTTGAATTCGGCGCGGACTACCATAGCCCGTCCTTCTTCGTGGAGGCCGCCGCTACGCGCTATCTGGATCCGGAAGTGTGCTCGGTGAACCAGGCCGCCCGGCGCGATGCCGCGGTGTGCAATCAGAACGGCTTCGCCTGGAGCTTGATCCCGACCCGCATCCCGCCCAAGAGCGTGTATGTGATTTCCGCCGGCAAGCATTTGCTGAACGGCGACCTGACCGTGGGCGGACGACTGAAATACCATGCCGGCAAGACCAATCCGGCCGAATGGTTGAAAGGCACCGGCGCGCAGCCGGTGCTGGAACTGCCGTCCGAACGCCTGGTGGACCTGTTCATCGAGTACCGTTTGAACAAGCAGGTCAATCTGAATTTGAACGTGGACAACCTGACCAACCGCTATGCGGTGGACACCGGAGCGGTGGTCAGCATGCCGATTCCGGGGCGGACCATACGGATGGGGATGGAAGCGCGCTTCTGAGAGTCTGTTGACGATCTGCTGCGCGTCGTGAGACGTGACACGGTGAGTGCCGCTACGAAATGCTCTTGTACCACTCGTACAGTCCGCTTTCTCAGCGGTTTTCGCTTGTCCCGCTCTAGTTCGCGTGCCTTTGAACAGGCTCTGAGAACCGGCCGCGCAGGTTTTGCCGCGGCCGGCGGGAATCTGCGCGCCCTTTGTCGGTCTGTAGACTTTATGAGCCGCATGAACGCGGCCGCTTGATTCAGGGGGATCTCAAAAATGAGCATTAAAATGAAGCTGGTGCTGTGCGTGGCCTTGCTGGCAGTTGGCGGCTGGTTCTACGCAACGCCGTATTTGGCGGTGCATGGCATGCAGCAGGCGCTGGACGCGCGCGACGCGGCCAAATTGTCCGGCTATGTGGACTACCCGGCCTTGCGCAGCAGCCTGAAGGAGTCGATCGCGCCCAAGGCGGTGCTGGAATTGAACCAATCCAAGGCCAATAATCCGCTGGCGGCGATGGGCGCCGCGATTGCCGACGCGGTGATCGCACCGGTCGTCGACGCGATGGTGACGCCGGAAAGCCTGGCGCTGATGATGCAGGGGATCAAGCCCAAGCCTGGCCTGCCGCATGGCGGCGCGCCGGCGGAAAACGATGGCACGCAGGGGACGGAAGCGTCGGCCGAGCCGCGCGCTGGCGTCGAGACGACGATGGGCTACGAAGACATCGACCGCTTCGTGGTGACGGTGAAGAAGAAGGACGGCGGAGCCGGTCCGCTGGCTTTTGTCTTCAAGCGCGAAGGCTGGTTTGGCTGGAAGCTGGCGGCGCTGCGCCTGCCCGAATAAAACAAAAAACCCGCAGAGCTTGCGCTGTGCGGGGTTTTTGATGTTTCGGCCTGCCAAAATCGCTGGTGCCCAGAGTCGGACTCGAACCGACACACCTTGCGGCGGGGGATTTTGAATCCCCTGCGTCTACCAATTTCGCCATCCGGGCGTCTTCGGCATTCCGAGAGAACGAATGATAGCGATAGCAAATCGCTTTGTAAATCCTTTTTTCCTGGGCCTCAGTCCTGCTTCAGTTTGAGCGCGAGGTCGTAAAGCTGCTTGCGGTTGGCGCCGCAGATCTGCGCGGCCAGCGACGCCGCCTGCTTGGTGGGCAGCTCCGCCGCCAGCAGCTTGAGCACGCGCACGGTGTCTTCCGGCACCGCGTCGTCGGCCTCGTCGCGCGGCGGCGCGGCGTCCAGGATCAGCACGATCTCGCCGCGCTGCTGGTTGGAATCGGACTCCACCCATTCCAGCATGTGCTGGGCCGGCAGATTGCGGAAGGTTTCGAAAGTCTTGGTCAGCTCGCGCGCCAGCAGCACTCGGCGCTCCGCGCCCAGTTCCGCGACGATGTCGCGCAGGGTGTCGACAATGCGGTGCGGCGCTTCGTAACACACGGTCAGATGCGGCGCGGACAGCCATTGGCGCAGCGTCTTGCGGCGCTCGCCGCTCTTGGGCGGCAAGAAGCCGTGAAACAGGAAGGACGGCGCGGTCAGCCCGCTGGCGGACAAGGCGGCGATCACCGCGCTGGAGCCAGGCACCGGCCGCACCGGCAGACCGGCGGCGCGCACCGCTTCCGCCAAGCGCGCGCCGGGATCGGACACCGCCGGGGTGCCGGCGTCGGACACCTGCACCACGATCTGGTCTTCGGACAGCCAGCGCACCACTTGCTCGGCCATGCCGCGTTCATTGTGCTCGCGCAGGCTGACCAGGCGTTTGGCGTGAATGCCGTAGGCGGACAGCAGCTGTCCGGTGACGCGGGTGTCCTCGGCGCAGACCACGTCGGCGGCGCTGAAGGCGGCCAAGGCGCGGGCGCTGATGTCGGCCAGGTTTCCAATGGGCGTGGCCACCACATATAATGTGCCGCGACAGAAACTTTCCCTGGCTGATTCAAGCAGATGAGCGAACGAAGTATGCAAAGACTGACTCCGCTGTTGGTTGGCGTCTTATTGACTTGGTTGACGCCGACGATGGCGCAAACCCCGGACTATATCATCCAAAGCAATACCGCGCCGCTCAAGTTGCTGGGCCAGCCGGCGTCGAAACCGGCCGTTCCGGCGGCCGCGCCGCGTGAGGCCAGCGCGGCGGTGGCGAAACCGCAGCCGGCCGTTGGCCGTGTGCGCATCGGCCTGCTGCTGCCCACCGGCTCCGCCACCCTGGGCGAAGCCGCGGCGGTGGTGCGCAGCGGCGTGGAAGCGGCGGCGAGCGTGGATCAGAACGCCGAGCTGGTGACCATAGACGCGTCCGAGGACACCGCCGTGGCCGGCTATAAGCAGGCCTTGGCCGGCGGAGTCAATGTGGTGATCGGCCCCTTATCGCGCGGCGCCATCGCCGCGGTGGCTCCGCTGGTGTCGGTGCCGACGCTGGCCTTGAACTCGATAGGCCGCGAAGTGTCGGCCAATCCCAAGCTGTTTTCGCTATCCTTGACCGTTGAGGGCGAGGCGCGCCAGGTGGCGCGCCTGATGCGCGAGGACGGCCGGGTCAATCCGCTGCTGCTGTTCGGCGGCGATAGCCTGTCTCAGCGTCTGCGCCAGGCCTTCATCGATGAATGGCGGGTTCAGAGCCGCGGCAAGTCGCCGATGCTACTGGAGGCGAAACCGGACAGCCTGCCCGCCATCCTGCAGGCGGCGGCTGGCGCCGACGCGGTGTTCATGGCGCTGGACGCGCGCGAGGCCGGCATCGTCAAGGCGGCGCTGGCGCCGGAACTGGCGGTTTACGGCACTTCCCAGCTCAACGGTCGCGGCAGCGCGGCGGCCTTGGCCGGGGCGCGGGTGATAGACATGCCTTGGTTCCTGATGCCGGAACACCCGGCGGTACGGCGCTATCCGCGTCCATCCATGCCGCTGACGATGCAGACCGAGCGTTTGTACGCGCTGGGCGTGGACGCCTGGCGGCTGGCGGTGCTGCTGGCCGGTGCGCGCCAGCCGCTTGGCCTGAAGCTGGATGGTGTCACCGGCGACTTGAAGCTGGGGCGCGATCGCCTGTTCGAGCGCCAACTGCCGATGGCGGTGTTGAGTTCGGAGCAGCAGTGAATACCCTGGGCCGGCAAGCGGAAGATCGCGCGCTGGCCTGGCTGCTGCGGCGCGGCCTGACGCTGGTGGAGCGCAACTGGTCCTGCCGCGGCGGCGAAATCGATCTGATCATGCGCGATGGACGTTACTGGGTGTTTATCGAGGTGCGCCATCGCGCCAGCGCGGCCTTCGGCGGCGCGGCCGCCAGCATAGGAGCGGCCAAGCAAAGGAAACTCATGCTGGCCGCCGAGGTCTATCTGTCCCAACAGGGAATAGACGCGCCATGCCGTTTTGACGCGGTGTTGACCGTGGGCGAGGCGGAGCCGCAGTGGTTGCAGAATATTTTCATGTAGTGCTGAAAGAGATAAGGATGTCCCATGGATTTGATTGACCGCGTCAGCGGGCATTTCCTGGAAAGCATCGCCGTCAAGCAGGAGGCGATGGAATTGCTGTCGCCGGCGATCGCGGCGGCGGCGGAGCAAATGGTGGCTTGCCTGATGAACGAAGGCAAGATTCTGGCCTGCGGCAATGGCGGCTCGGCGGCGGACGCGCAGAATTTCGCCGCTGAGATGGTGGGGCGTTTCGAGAAGGAAAGGCCGGGCCTGGCGGCGATTTCGCTGGCCACCGACAGCTCGGCCCTGACCGCGATAGGCAACGACTACGATTTCGACATGGTGTTTTCCAAGCAAGTGCGCGCCTTGGGTCACACCAACGATTTGTTGCTGGCGATTTCCGCGTCCGGCAACGCCGCCAATGTGATCGAGGCCATCTATGCCGCGCACGAGCGCGGCATGAGCGTGATCGCCTTGACCGGCATGGACGGCGGCAAGGTGGCCGAGATCCTGTCGCCGGAAGATATCCAGTTGATTGTGCCGGCGCTGCGTCGCTGCCGGATTCAGGAAGTCCATACCCTGATGGTCCACGCCTTGTGCGATACCATCGATTACATGTTGCTGGGAGGAGAGTAAATGAAGCGTCGCGTGTTTGCCGTATTGCTGGCCGTGGGTTTGAGCAGCACCCTGAGCGCTTGTTTCGGCGTGGTGGCGGCTGGCGCCGCTGGCGGCGCGCTGGTGGCGACCGATCGCCGCACCAGCGGCGCCTATGTCGATGACCAGGGCATCGAATTGAAGACCGCGGACCAGGTGGGCAAGCTGCTGCCCTCGGCCCATGTCAACACCACCAGTTTCAACCGCGCGGTGCTGCTGACCGGCGAAGTGCCCAGCGAGCAGGCGCGCCAGCAGGCGGAGCTGACCGCGCGCGGCATCCCCAATGTGCGCCGCGTGTTCAACTACACCGTGGTGGCGCCGTCGTCGGGCTTCTCGGAGCGCAGCAACGACACCTGGGTAACCAGCAAGGTGCGTACCCGCTTGCTGGACGGCAAGGGCTATAACCCGAACAACGTCAAGGTGGTGACCGAGCGCGGCGTGGTTTACATGCTGGGCATGGTGACCCAGGCCGAAGGCACCGCCGCCGCCAAGGTGGTCAGCGAGACTTCCGGCGTGCAGAAAGTGGTGACCTTGTTCGAATACATCAACGACATCGCGCAATAACACGCGTCGACTTCGTTTGGTGAAACAGCCCGGCGCTTGCCGGGCTTTTTGTTGGCGCTTGGCCGCGGTTTCATCGAAAGTCGCGGAATTTTAAGAAAAGTCCTATAGCCGCTCCACGGCGCTTCTGCTGCAATTCCCGCTGCGGTCGAAAGCCATGCGCTTCGCCCGCATTTTCTGTGCCCGGAAGCATCCGGGCGCATCGGCAATGATAATGATGCAATCAGGGGTGAGGACGCGGGGTTATGAGTCAAGCGGTCAAGATTTCGGCGGAAGTGAGGGAGCGCGTGGTCGCCGCGGCGGCCGAGTTGTATGAAAAGTCCGGTCGCAAGCGCTTTCCCGCGATAGACCAAGTCCGTCAGCTGGCGGGAGTGGACATGGACGCAGCCAGCGTGGTGCTCAAGGATTGGCGGCGGATTCAGCCGGCCACGGCGGCGGCGCTGGAAGGCGAAGTGCCGGAGGGCGTGCGCCAGGCAGGGCAGGCCGCGCTGGAAGCGATCTGGGCGCAAGCCCAGGCCATGGCCAATGACAGCTTGCTGGCGGCCCAGGCCGCTTGGGAGCTGGAGCGCAGCGAGCTGGACGGCTTGCGCGCGGAACTGGCCAGCGCGTTTGAACGGCAGGCGGCGGAGCTGGACGCCACGCGCCGGCAGTTATCGGTCTCGCTGGCGCTGACCGCGCAACAGGCTCAGGACCTGGCGGTGGCGCAGCCGCAGGCCGAGGCGTTCCGCGCGCGCCTGGATCTGGCGGAAGGCCGAGTGGATGAATTGGAGAGCGAGCTGGCCGACACCAAGGAACGCCTGCAGCGGGCGCAGCGCGAATTGGGGCAGAGTTCGGCCGCCGGCCAGGCGGCGGAAGCGGCGCTGAGCAAGCTGCGCGGGGAACTGCTGCAATCCAGCGCCCAGACGGTGATGAAGGGCGAGGTGGCCAAGGTCAGGAACCAGGCGGAGGCCAGACTGGGCTCGCCGGCGCCATCCGGCGAAGAAGGCGCCGCCTTGAAGGCCGCGTACACCCCGCAGCCCGCCGCCGAGGATATTCTGAAGTTCCGCTGACGGCGGGGTGTGGTCAATGCTGGGAAATCAGCACGTCGGCGCATAGCACGTGCATGATTTCATCGATTTCTATGGCCATCGAGATGGTGATGCAGGAGCGGGTGTCGGTCATCGACAGATAGGGCTCGCTCATATACAACACGCCGGGCTGGTCCACCGCGTGCTGGAAATAGCTGCGGCGCGACCAGACCGCGCCGGTGGTGTCCACCAGCGGCGCAAACTTGGGATTGGCGACGGCGAGCGGCTGGCGGCTATTGAGGTTGCGGCCGATCTGGCGCCCCTCGCTGTCCAGCAGGAAGCAGCGCACCACATCCGGCAGCGCCAGCATCGGCTTGGCCGCCAGGTTGAACGGCGTGCCCTGCATCAGCGAGATGGCGCTTTGCACGAAGGATTGCCGCGCCAGTTCGATCTGGCGCCGGGTCAGCTTGCGTTTCAGCAGCTCGCGCGCCATCAATTCATCCCAGCGTTCGTCTATGCGCGGGGTGATGATGTGATCCTGGTCCGGCTGTTCATTCGGGTGGGCGATGAAATAGCCTTGCACCAGATCGCAGCCGGATTCCAGCGCAATCAGCACATCCTGGTCGGTTTCTATGCCTTCCTCCACCACCAGCGCCCCAATTTCGTGCATCAGCCGCACCAGCTTGGCCAGCAGATTGCGGGTGCGCGGCTGGTGCACGGCGGCGCGCAGCAGGTGACGGTCGAATTTGACCAGATCTGGTTCCAATTGGCAGACCCGATCCAGATTGGAATGGCCGACGCCGAAGTCGTCGATGGCGATCAGAAAGCCGCTGCTTTTCAGCACATTGACGCCCTCTATCAGCGCGGCATCCACTTCCAGCACATGTTCCAGCACTTCCAGCACCACCTGGCTGGGATCCAACCCGGCGGCCTTGATGGTGTTGGCCAGCGCCATCGCGCGTTCCGGCCGCGACAGCGAGGCGGCGTCGATATTGAGAAACAGCCAGCATGGGTGGTCGCTTTGCATCTGGCTGAAGCGAACGGCATGGGCTTCGCTCGTCGCCAGATCCAGCTGGTGACGGCGTTCGGGCGAGACGACGGAGTAAAAGGCCTCCGCCGGAGTCAGAATGGAGGTGTCCTGTCTAGCGCGCAGCAAGGCTTCCATGCCTATCGTGCGGCGATGCGCCAGGCTATAGATAGGCTGGAAGTGACTGCCGAGCTTCAAGCCGGCATGCTCGAATTCTTTCATGGAAACGCTGCCCTCCGTGGCGTGGACTCTACGGTCGGTATTGTTTTTTTGCCTGAAGCAATTGGCATTCCAGTTTAGTGCATCGCCATTAAAAATAAAAAACGGGCCAGGAGGCCCGTTTGGATAAAGATGTTAAAAAGCTTGTTACTGTTGGATGCCCGCCACCAGCCACTTGCCGTTGGTGCTGTCATCCTTGATGTAGTGCCAGTACTCGGTGAACGGCTCGGTCGGCGCGCCCACGGCTTCGCTGACCGTGCCGGAGAAGCGCACGCTGGCGATGTAGCGGTTGCCTTCGGTGCTGGCTTCGGACAGCTGGCAGTCCAGCTGCGGGAAGTCGGCGACGTCGGTATTGCCGGCGATGTCCTCGCGCAGCGCGTTGAACAGGTCCGGCGTCATGTACTTGCGCACTTCTTCCAGGCTTTCCGTGGTGTTCAGGCTTTGCAGGTGCAGGAAGGTGGCCTTGGCCTGGCGCAGGAAGTTAGGCGTTTCCGTGCCATCCGGCAGGCGAGCGGGGGCGTCGAACGCCGCCGGTGCGCCGAAGGCCGGCTGGGCGCCGCCAAGACCGGAGCCGATTTTCGGGATGGAATCGAAACGGGCCGGTTCCTGATAGCCGCCGCCGAGGTTCTGCGGCATGCCCGCTGCTTGCGGGGCTGCCATGGCCGGACGCGCGGCGCCGGCCTTGCGGCGGAAGAACATGATGCCACCGATCAGTACCGCGCCCAGCAGGGCCAGCGTGCCCCACGGCATGCCGCCGCTCTTCTGCGGTTGCTGGCCTTGTTGCGCCGCCAGAGCCGGATCGGCGTTGCCGTTGGCGGCTGCCGGAGCTTGTTGCTGGCCGCCTTTATCGCTCATGGCGGAGCCCAGCATATAGCCGGCGGCCGCGCCAGCCGCGCCGGCGGCTACCGCGGTGCCGATGCCCGGGCCGGATTTGGGTTGAGCTTGAGCCGGAGCGGGCGCTTGCGCAGGCGGCGCAACCGGGCGCGCCGGCGCTTGTTGTTGGTAAGAACGGGTGGGGGCCGAACGCTGCATGCCGGCGCTCTTGCCTTTACCTAGGCGGGCCGCTTCCGCGAACGGAGTGGCCAACACGGAAACCATGGTGAAGGCGAGCATGATCGTCTTCGCGCGAGTGGTCATATTGCTTTTTTCCTGAGTGGTTGGTATCGCCCCGATATGACTGGGACGCAAAGGATTAGTTCGGGGTCAATGACTGAATTTCAATGACTTGCGCATGGTTTTTTTCGATGCGGAAGCGCACATTCCATTGCTGCAGCGCCACGCCGTAAACCCGTTGCGGGTCGTCCTGATAGGCGGGGCGCGGGTCCTGGGCCAGCACCTGTTCCACCAGCAGCGCGAAATCGGCCGGCAGGCCGGGGGCTGCCAGCTGCGCGCGCGCGGCGGCGTCCCAGCCCACGCTCAATTGCGGCGGCGGGCCGTCGACG
>NZ_JAJOHW010000066.1 GCF_021129195.1 Chromobacterium aquaticum
CCGCCAGCGAGCGCGCCAGCGCCGCGCCTATGCCCTGGGCCGCGCCGCTGACCACGGCCAGCCGGCCGTGGAATTCCGGGTAGCTGGCGCTCATGCGGCGGCTCCGTCCAGCTGGCGCGCCAGCAGCGCCTGCCAGGCGTTGACGCTGGGTTGTTGCGCCAGTTCTATGAAGTCGATTTCCGCGCCCAGCGCGCGCCATTGTTCCAGCAAGCTCATCAGGCGGATGGAGTCCAGGCCCCAGTCCAGCAGATTGTCGTCCAGGCCGATGTCGCTGGCCGGCTGCTGCAGCAGTTCGGCGATGGCGGCGCGCAGCGCTTCCGCGCTGGGCGCAGCGCTGGCGGGGGCGGCCAATTGGCCCAGCAGGCGCTGGCTGTCCAGGGTCACGCCGCAGCGCTGGGCCACGTATTCCAGCGCCATCGCGTGGCGGTCGGCGGAGAAGTCGGCCAGGCCGTCGGCGACGAAGAAGGGCTGGATGTCGTACATGAAGGCGTCCAGCGCGGTGCTCATGCAGCCGATGTGGGCGTAGATGCCGCAGATGATCAGCTGGTCGCGGCCTTGCTGGCGCAGCAGGTTGAGGAAGGGCGAGCGCTGGAAGGCGCTGTAGCGCCACTTGGTCAGCACGGTGTCGTCGGCGGCCGGGCTCAGGCTGGCGACGATGGGGTGGCGTTCCGGGCGAGCCGGCAGGCCGGGGCCCCACATATCGTTGAGCAGGCCACGGTCGCTGTCGGCCTGTTCCGCCGGCTGGGCGGTGTAGAACACCGGGATGTTCAGCTCGCGGCAGCGCGCGCGGATGGCGGCGATATTGCGCAGCGCGGTGGCCACCGGCTCGGCGTCGCGGTCATAGAAATCCAGGAAGTATTCCTGCATGTCGTGGATCAGCAGCGCGGCGCGCTGCGGCGCCACCGTCCAGTTGACGCGGTTGTCCGGCAGTTGCGACGGGATGGCGTAGGGGGCGATGCGGGGAATGCTCATGCTTGTGACCTTTGGGTGGGCTGCGCGGCCAGTTTCTGTTCCAGCATCTGGCGCAGGGTTTTCTTGCTGACCTTGCCGACGCTGGTTTGCGGCAGGGTGTCGACCAGCTCCAGCCGGTCCGGAATCTTGTAGGCGGCCAGACCGCGCTCGCGCAGGAAGGCGGCCACCTGGGGCAGGCGGATCGCTTGCTGCTCGCGCGGGATGATGAAGGCGCAGGAGCGTTCGCCCAGATAGGGGTCGCTCATCGCCACGATGGCGACGTCGCGCACCAGCGGGTGGGCGAGCAGATGGTTTTCCACTTCCTCGGCCGAGATTTTCTCGCCGCCGCGGTTGATCTGGTCCTTGGCGCGGCCTTCCACCGTCAGATAGCCGTCGGCGTTCATGCTCACCAGGTCGCCGGTGCGGTAGAAGCCGTCGGCGGTGAAGGCGCGCTGATTGTGGTCGGCGGCGCGCCAGTAGCCGCGGATGGTGTAAGGGCCGCGCGTCAGCAGATGGCCGACTTCGCCCGGCGCCACCGGCTGGTCCTCGTCGTCGACGATGCGCACTTCGTCGTCGGCGCTGATCGGCCGGCCCTGGGTGTGCAGCACCCGTTCCGGGCCGTCGTCCAGCCGGGTGTAGTTGACCAGGCCTTCGGCCATGCCGAACACCTGCTGCAGCTTGCAGCCGAGCGCGGGTTCGACGCGGGCGGCGAGCTCGGGGCCGAACTTGGCGCCGCCCACTTGCAGCAGGCGCAGGCTGGCCAGCTTGCCCGGCTGCTTGGCGGCGGCGTCCAGCCACAGCGGCACCAGCGGCGGCACCAGCGCGGCGATGGTGACGGCCTCGGCCTCGATCAGTGCAAATGATTCGTCGACGCTGGGGCCGGAGGCCAGCACCACGGTGCCGCCGGCGTGGAACACGCCGAAGCTGCCGGGCGAGCTCATCGGGAAGTTGTGGCCGGCCGGCAGCACGCACAGATAGACGCTGTCGCGGCTCAGGCCGCAGATCTCGGCGCTGGCGGCGAAGCTGTACAGATAGTCGTCATGGGTGCGCGGAATCAGCTTGGGCACGCCGGTGCTGCCGCCGGAGAGCTGGAAGAAGGCCAGGCCGTTGGCGTCCGGCTCCGCCGGCAAGGGCTGGTCCATCAGATAGAGGCTGTTGAGCGGGGTGTGGTCGCCGGCGTTGCCGGCGACGATCACCTGCTGCAGCGAGGGGGCCAGCGGCAGCAGTTCGGCCGCCAGCGTTCGGTAGTCGAAGCCGGCGTGCTGATCGGCGCAGATATAGACCGCGGCATCGGTGTGCTGGCAGAAGTAGGACACTTCGGCGCGGCGGTGCGCCGGCAAAGCGAACACCGGCAGCATGCCGAGGCGGAACAGCGCGAAGGCGACGATGAAGAACTCGGCGCAATTGGGCAGCTGCACCACGGCGCGCTGGCCGGGGCGCAGGCCGCGCGCGTACAGGCCGGCGGCCAGGCGTTCGGCGTAGAGCTTGAGTTCGCGGTAGTTCAGCCGCTGCTTGCCGGCCACCAGCGCCAGCTTTTCCGGCTGCTGCTCGGCCTGGGCCGCCAGCATGGAAAACAGGGTCTGACCTTGCCAATAGCCGGCTTCGCGATAGCGGCGGGCGAAGTCTTCAGGCCACGGCGTCCAGTCCAGTCGTTGCTCGCTCATGCCGCCTCCGCCAGGTCGGCCAGGCCCATCGCGCGCAGCATGGTGCGGAATTTGGCTGCGGTTTCGGCCAGCTCGCTTTCCGGCAGCGAGCCGGTGACGATGCCGGCGCCGGCGAACAGGCGCAGCTTGCGTTCGGCGATTTCGGCGCAGCGGATGGTGACCGCCCATTCGCCGTCACCGTTGCCGTCGCACCAGCCCACCATGCCGGTGAAGAAGCCGCGGTCGAAGGGTTCGATCTCGCGGATCAGGCTGCGAGCGGGGTCCGCCGGGAAACCGCACACCGCCGGAGTGGGGTGCAGCGCGCGAGCCAGTTCGAAGGAGCCCACCGCCGGGTCGATCAGTTCGCCGCTGATGCGGGTGGACAGATGCCACATGGTGGCGGTGGACACCAGGGACGGACCGGCCGGCACTTGCAGATTGCGGCAGTACGGCGCCAGCGCCTCGACCACGGCGTCGATCACCAGCTTGTGCTCGAACAAGTCCTTGCCGGATTCCAGCAGCGCGTCGGCGCGGCGGCGGTCTTCCACCGGGTCCGGGCTGCGCGCGGCGGAGCCGGCCAAGGGATTGGTGATCACTTGCCGGCCGTAGCGCGCCAGCAGTAGTTCCGGGCTGGCGCCCATCAGCGCGCGGCGCGGCGCGCCATCCGCGCTCAGCTGTACGGCGAAGGTGTAGCCGTGCTGGTTCTGGCTGGCCAGATTGAGCAGCAATTGACGCTGGTCTATGGCCTGCTCGGCGGAAAGCTCTAAGGTGCGCGACAGCACCACTTTATCCAGCGCGCCGCTGCCGATGCGGGCCAGCGCGTCGCTGACGCCCTGGCAGTAGGTGGCCGGCGCCGGCTGCGGCGTCAATTGGCAATCGGCTTGCAGCGGCTGGCGCAGCGCGCTGCGCTGTTCCTGACGCAGCGCGTCGGCGCGGCGCACTTGCCGCGGCACGAACAGCCACGGCTGTTGTTCCGGCATGAAGGGGATGGCGCCGACCACCACGGCCTGGGCCGGGTCCGGCTGGGCGGCCAGCGCGGCGGCGATGGCGGCGCTGGGGTCGGTGTCGGTGATCACTTGCTGGATGCCCTCGGCCAGCAGGGTGTGGCATGGCGAGGCGAAGAAGAAGGCGGAATCGGCCTGGTAGGCGGCCAACAGATTGTGTTCGCCGCGATAGGCGGGGTCGAGTGAGGTTTGGTTCATCGCTATTCCTGGGTCCACTGTGTCGGTGGGAGGGGCTCGGTTTGAGCGTCGAGGCCGAATATAAATGATAATCGTTATCTATTGCAATACGGTGATATTGCATTCAGATGATATTGATTCCACATTTTTGGCCTGAAACGACGCGCCGCCCGCTGGCGAGGGGCTGCTTGGCAGTGGCTCAAAGCCGGCAGCGCGTGCGGAGAACCGGCTCAGAATGTTCAGCCGCCGACCTGCTCTGCAGGTGCTGGTTTCGCCTTGGCGCGCGAGGCTGGGGGCGGGCTCATTATGCGGAGCGGTTTGGGTGTTTTCATTAAAATGCAATTGACAATCATTCTCAATAAAAATATCGTAACCGCAAATTGAAGCGCCCGCATGGCGGGTCGGGACGGAGAATGACGATGTATTCGGAAAGCAGCGGCAGTATGGACGATGCACCCAATGGTACGCAGGCGGTGGAGCCGGTTGGTTTGCGGCGTTTGCCCTCGCCGCGGGAATTGATGGCCGACGCGGCGCCGGACCAGGACGCGCGCGGCGTGGTGGCGCGCGGCCGCCGGCTGGCGCAGACGGCGGTGAGTGGCGCGAGCGGACAGCGCTTGCTGCTGCTGCGCCTGCCTTTGGGCGTTCTGCTGGAGCAGGCGCAGCGGCTGGGCGCCTGGTTGGCGCGGGAAAGCGGCTGGGGCGTGCTGGCGCAAGCCTGGGCCGAGCCGGCGCCGGCCTGGGGTCGGCAGGCCTTGCTGGAGCGGCGGCGCGCCTATCTGCACTGCCTTGCGGCGGGCGTGCCGGTGGCGCATGAATTGGTGCAGCCCAATGCGATGGCTTATCTGGGCGATCTGGTCAGCGCGGCGTGCTTGCCGCCGACGGTGATAGAGAGCCAGATCCATCGTGAGCTGGCCTCGGCGCTGCCGTGCCCGGTGCTGTTGGAGTTGGGCGGCGACAAGCGCCAGATCGGGCGCGATGCGCGCCAGGCGGTGGCCGCCAGCCATCGCTTCCCCATGTTGCTCGGCGACGGGCGGGTGGGCTTGGTGGAAAGCGCGGGCAATCCGGATGGCGCCTTGCTGCTGGCGCCGGGCATGGCGGGGGACGAAGCGCCGCATCTGCTGGTGCTGGACGAGACGGCGGGCGGCGCCGACGCTTGGCATCCGGCCTGCGGCGGCCTGGTGCTGACGGCAAGCAGCGTGGCGGCGGCGCAGCAGCGCTTTGAGCGCTGGCGCGAGGCGGAGCGGCTGGACGCGATCGCCTGAGCCGCCTGCCGCTTAAACCGTGCTGCTCAGGCAATCGCGCCCGCTGCCCTTGGCATGATAGAGGGCTTCGTCCGCCCGCGCGTAGCAGGCGGCGATATCGTCGTCCCGGCGCAGCGTGGTGAGACCGATGGAACAGCTGTAGCCCAGCTCCGGCTTGGCGGCCAGCGGCCGGTCGGCGCGTACCGCGGCCAGCACTCGGCCGCAGCGCGCCTCGGCGTCGGCCAGCATGGTGTGCGGCAGCAGAATCATGAATTCCTCGCCGCCCAGCCGGCCGAAACCGTCACGCTGACGCAGCAGGCCGCGCACGGTGTGGACGAAGCTGCGGATGACCTGATCGCCGGCCGGGTGGCCTTCCTGATCGTTGATGCGCTTGAAGTGGTCCAGGTCCAGGATGGCGAGGCAGGCCGGCGCGTGCTGGCCGCGCTGGCGTTGCAGCAGCAGTTCCAGCAATTGCATCAGATGGGTGCGGTTGCTGATGCCCGTCATCGGGTCGGTCTGGGCGGCGCGCAGCGCGACATCACGCTCCTGGCGCAGCGCGCGCCGGTCGGCGCGCAATTCGGTGATCTCGCTGGCCTGGCACAGCATCCAGCCGTTCGCGCTCATGGTTTCACTCATCCACATCCAGCGGCCATCGCGCAAATCGGCTTCGAAAGCGCGATAGGGCAGCTTGCCGCGGCGTGAACAAGCGGAGCGCAGCCAGGTTTCGATATCGTCGGTTTCAATGCGCGCTCCTTGCCCGCGCAGGTGGTTGCGCCGCATCAGTTCGCTCCAGCTCAGGCTTTCCGTCGGTGTAAGGTCGAAGGCATGGCGGAAGGCCGGGTTGGCGTAGCGCAGTACATCATGCTGGTCGAACAGCGCGACCAGGGTCGCGCTGTCGTGCAATAAGGCAAGCATGGAAGGAAAGATGTCGTCCGTCATGGCGCTGGCCGATTCCGCCGAGTTTCTTGTCAGTATCGTATCCGGCGGCCGCGCTTGCCAAGCTCGGCCGCCGTTTTCAACGCCGCGTCGCCGACGCGTGGCGGCTTCTCACAGCAGGGCGAAGGCCGCGATGCCGACCAGCGCGCCGGTGGTGCCGAGTATGGTTTCCATCAATGACCAGGTTTTCAGTGTCTGAGCCTCGTTGGCGCCGGTGAATTTGCCAAACAGCCAGAAGCCGGAATCGTTGACGTGGCTGAGCACGATGGAGCCGCCGGCGATGCAGATGGATAGCGCCGCCAATTGCGCGCCGGACAGGCCCATGGTCTCGATGGCCGGCAGCACCAGGCCCACCGTGGTCAGGCAGGCGACGGTGGCCGAGCCCTGTATCACCCGCACCGCGGCCGCCAGCGCGAAGCAGGCGACGGCGATGGGCAGGCCGGCGCCGATCAGCGCGCCGCCCAGCGCCGGCCCCACGCCGGAATCCACCAGCACCTGCTTGAACACGCCGCCGGCGCCGGTCACCAATAGGATGATGCCGGCCGGCTGGAGGGCTGCGTTGCAGATCTGCATGATCTGGTCCTTGCTCATGCCGCGCGGCAGCGCCAGTCCGTAGATCGCGATCAGGCAGGCGGCGAGGATGGCGCTAAAGGGGTGGCCGATGAATTGCAGCCAGTGCTGGGCGGCGGAGCCGGGCGCGGCCAGGTGGCTGCCCAGGGTCTTGCAGGCGACCATGGCCAGCGGAAACAGCACCAGCGCCAGGCTGAAGCCGAAGGAGGGCATGCGCGCTGGGTCCAGCGTCGGGCGGCTGATTTCCTCCGGCAGGGTCAGCGACACGTGGCGGCTGATGAAGCCGCCGAACAGCGGGCCGGCCAGCAGCATGCCGGGAATCGCCGCCGCCAGCCCTATGAGGATCATCCAGCCGAAATCCGCCTGCATTTGTGAAGCCAGCAGCATAGGGGTGGGTCCCGGCAGCAGGAAGGCCGCCGCCGCCGCCACGCCGGCGAACAAGGGCACGGCCAGCTTGACCACATTGTCGCCGGTGCGGCGCGCCACCGCGAACACCACGCCGATCAGCAGCACGATGGCGACGTCGAAGAACAGCGGCAGCGCGCAGATCAGGCCGGCCACGCCCAGCGCGTAATGCGCGCGCCGTTCGCCGAAGCGATTCAGCAGACGGTCGGCGATCTGGTCCAGCGCGCCGGTTTCATGCAGGATCTTGCCGAACATCGCGCCCAGCGCCACCACCACGGCGAGAAAGCCCAGCGTGCCGGCCATGCCCTTTTGCATGGTGTCGGCGATTTTCTCCACCGGCATGCCGGAGGCCAGGCCGGCGCCTATCGACACCAGCATCAGCGCGACGAAGGCATGCATGCGCGCCTTCATCACCAGCAACAGCAGTAAGCAGACCGAGCCTAGCGCGGTCAATACCAGCAGCAAGGTCTGCATATCAGTTGTCCTGTCGAGATTGGATCCATTGGACGGCGCTGGCGGCCACCGCGTCCAGCGGCCGGCTGATGTCCAGCGCATGGACATCGCCTTCGTCTGAGCCGGGTTCTTCCAGCGCGGCGAACTGGGACGCCAGCATGTCGGCTTTCTGGAAATGTCCTTGCCGCGTCCGCAGTCTTTGCAGAATCAGTTCGAAGTCGCCTTTCAGATACAGAAAGGACAGCTGCGGATTGCCGGCGCGCAGCTGGTCGCGGTACTGCCGCTTCAGCGCGGAGCAGACGATGATGGACAGCGCGTTGCTGCGCTGCATGGCGTAGGCGGCGTCGCTGAGCGCGGCCAGCCAGGGATGGCGGTCGGCGTCATTCAGCGGCACGCCGGCGGCCATCTTGTCGATATTGGCGCGCGGGTGCAGGAAATCGCCGTCCAGCACGGCGCATGGCAGGCAATGCGCCAGCCGCGCGGCCAGCGCGGACTTGCCGCAGCCGGAAACGCCCATCAAAACATAAACACGATGTGGAATGGAACTCATGACGCCGCTCCAGGTTTGTTGCTGTGTTGAGGATTATCTATTTGTTACCGGTAACATCTAGCGTGCTGACAATATGTAGGCTTTCGCTGCGGCGGGCAAGCGTTTTGATGCCCGGCCTTGATCCAGCGCCGGGCTGTCGTTTTAAGTCATTGATGGGGCGGGCGGTTTTGGCCGGCGCGGCTGTTGCATTCCGGCCCGCGCCTAGATGCTGCCGCCCTGGCGCAGCGTGTAGCCCAGGTCCACTACCGCATCGGCGTAACGCTGGCCGTGGATGCGGCCGAGCAGGCGCTGCGCGGCCAGCCGGCCTATGGCTTCGCGCGGGGTGACCACGCTGGCGAGCACGGGGTGCAGCGCGTCGCCGATGTCCAGCGCGTTGAAGCCGGCCACCGCCAGCCGTTGCGGCACGGCCAGCTGCATCGCCTGGGCCGCCAGCAGCGCGCCGGCGGCGATGTCGTCATTGGTGCAGAACACGCCATCCAGGTCCGGTGCCTGTTCCAGCGCCTGGCGCAGCATCTCGCCACCCAACTGGAAGCTGGAATGCTGCTCGGTCTGGACCTCCAGCGGTTCCAGGCCAGCCTGCTCCATCGCCGCGCGATAGCCAGCCGCGCGCAAGCGGGTGCGGCGGTCCAGGCGGGCGGCAAGATAGGCGATGCGTCGCTTGCCGCGCTCTATCATCAGCCGCGTCATGTCCTCCGCCGCGGCCTGGTGGTCCAGGCCCACCGCCAGGTCCACCGGCGTTGCCGGCAATTCCATCACCTCCACCACCGGGATCGCGGCCACTTGCAGCATGCGCAAGGTGCGTTCCGAATGGAGGGTCTCGCACAGGATCAGCCCGTCCACCTGGAAGGACAGCAGTTGCTCCACCTGTCGGGTTTCCTGCTCGATGTCGTAGCAGTAATGCCCGTACAGGGTGTGGTAGTCGGCGTCGCGCGTCACCGCTTCTATGCCGTGGACCAGGCTGGAAAACACCTGGTTGGACATGGATGGCAGCAGCACGCCAATGGCGCGGCTCTTGGCGCGGGCCAGCAGATCGGGCACCCGGTTGGGGATGTAGCCCAATTGCTCCATCGCGTGGGCGATGCGCTGGCCGGTGGCGTCGGAGACTTGATTGGCGTCGCGCAGATAGCGGCTGACCGTCATCTTGGAGGTGCCGACCTTGTCGGCTATGTCCTGCAACGACGGGCGGCGCGGCTTATCGCTCATGGCGCGGGCCGGTGGTTTCCGGGGGCGGGATCAAACGGTTCATGCTGGCATCGGCTCCTGTGGCGGCGTTGCAAGGCAATCCGCGATTGTAGACCGATTTTCGCCGAGACAGCTATGGCCAGAGGATGGGAATAGCGACACAATCCAGTTTTTTGGCATAAAACGGCGAGCGGCCGCGTCGTCGCCCGCCATTCATGCCTGACTTGGCCGCGCTTAATCGGCGGCAAGGCCCAGCAGCCGACGTAGATTGTCCATCACTTGCAGGCGTCTGGCGTGCTCCTGCTGGTAGTCGCGCTCGGCGGCGGCGATATCGGCCGCGCAGTGCGGACAACAGGTCTCGTCCGGGTGGATGTATTGTTGGCACTGTCGGCACAGCGCCAGCTTGGCCGGCGGCCGGCCCTCGCGCGGCGCGGTCTTGCCCTTGTTTTTCCAGGTCAGCGCAATGACCTGGCCGCTGCGGCTGATGCGGCTGACTTCCTGGCCGCTGGCGATGTCCTCGGTGATCAGGTCGAAGCGGCCGACGGCGAAGGAGGCCGGCGCCGCGTCCTGCAGCTTGACGATGCGCTCGCGCAAGCCCTGTTTTTCCAATTCCAGCGCGCGGTAGTGGCAGTAGGGGTTGTTGCCGGGCTTGCCCAGCAGCGAATGCGAGGTCCAGGTGCAGCCGCCGCGGCAGATATCGTTGTAATAGCAGCCGCGGCAATAGCCCCACAAATCGTCCACCGAGCGCAGCCGGCCAAAGTGGATGCCCTCGCTGTGATGCCAGATATCGTCCAGGCTCATGTCGCGTACATTGCCGCCGGCAAAGCCGACGGTGGCCAGCGACGGACAGCCCTTGACGGTGCCGTCGGCCTCTAGCGCCAGCACGGTCTGGCCGGCGGCGCAGCCGCTCCAGTGCACGCGCTCGTCGCCGAAGCCGCGCCACAGCCGCTCGTACGGGCCGTAGTAGCCGATATTATTGCCCACATTCATCAGCAGGCCGCGATCCACGCCTTCGCGGTACAGCCGCGCCAGCAAGGGCATCAGTTCCAGCAATTGGTAGGGCTGCAGCAGCAATTCATCGTGATCCACCGCATTGCCCATCGCCACCGTCAGCTGGATCTGCCAATGGGTGGCGCCCAGCTCTATGATCTGATCCATCAGCGCCGGCAGGTCCGGCATGGTGGCCGCGCCGATCTGGGTGTTGACGCTGACGGCGAGGCCGGCGGCCTTGGCGCGGCGCAAGGCGTCCACCGCCTTGTCGAAGGCGCCCGGCACATTGCGTACCTTGTCGTGCAAGGGCGCTAGCCCGTCCAGCGACACGCCTACGCCGTTGAGGCCGGCGTCTATCGCCTGCTGCAGCCGGGCAGGGTTCAGGTTGCGGCCTCCGGTCTGGATCGCGCAATACATGCCGTGGCCGCGGATGGCGCGGATCAACTGGGTCCAGTCCTTGCGCAGATAGGCTTCGCCGCCGATCAGGGTGATCTCGCGGGTGCCCAGCGCCGCCAGCGCGTCTATCACCTGCAGGCATTCGGCGGTGGACAGCTCATTGGGGCGGCGGTGGCCGGCGCGCGAGCCGCAATGCAGGCATTTCAGGTCACAGGCCAGCGTGATTTCCCAAACCACGTGCACCGGGACATAGCGCTTGAAGTCTTCGTCGTCCAGATAGCGGGCCGGGCGGACGGCGGGGCTGTCGTCTAGCATGAGCGGGTCCTTGAGAAAGGGCGAGGAGCGTCCGCTGGACGCCCCTGGACTTAGCGTGCGACGCCGTTCAATGCCGGCCTTCGAGGCGGGCGATTTCGGCATGCAGCTGTTTCAGCGCGGCTTCGATATTGTCGTGCTGCTTCAACTGCTCTTCCGCCTGGCCGGCCAGCGACTTCATCTGCGCCAGATTGTCGCTGCTGCGTGACTGCTGCAGCGCGGCGGCGTATAGCGGGATGGGATGGGGGTAGGGCTTGCTGCCGGAACGCGGCTCCGGATGCACGGCTGGCGCCTCGGTGACGATGGCGTGAGCGACGGTGTGCCAGGCATCCTGATAGAAGAAGCGATAGCTGGCGTTGCCGTCTTGCCAGTCCTGATCGAGTATCCCTTGCAGATGGAAGGTTTCCGCGATCTGGCTATTGGGCGAGCTGGGGCTGCCGTCCAGCGACAGCACGATGTGATGCTCGGCGGACGGGTCCAGCTTGGCCTGGCTGTAATGGCCCCAGACATTGGCCTGGAACTGCAAGGGCGGGCTGATGCTCTGGGTGATGCTGGCGTGGCCGCTGACCTTTTTCTGCGGCGTGTCGACCAGCAAATCCAGGGTCAGGACCGGCGCGCCCAGCACCGGTTGGGAAACGATGTAACGGACATGGAACAATCCTGTTGCTGACATGGAGCACTCCTTGACGAATGGAAACGAATCGGCGCGCGCGCCTGCTTATTTGCGGTCCAGCTTGGCGATTTCCGCCTTCAGCGCATCCAGCTCCTTGCGCAGTTGCGGCTGGGCGTCCAGTTGCTGTCTGGCGTAAGCGGCCAGCGTTTTCATGTGGGCCAGATCGCCGCTGGCGATGGCGCTTTGGATGGGCACGCCATACAAGGCCATGATGGGTGGGTTGGGCAGGATCACCGGGCCGGGTTCCAGCGGCAGCGGGAAATAGCGCGATTTCAGTTCTGGATTGAGTTTGGCGGGCACATTGTCCACCTCCACCCACGCGGAGCCGTTGAAATAGCTGTAATTGGCGATGCCTTGCTTCCAGTCGTGGTTCAGCACCAGGTGCAGCTTGAAGTTGGGCGTATTGCCGTTGTGCCCTTGGGCGGTGATCAGGATGCGGCCCTCGCTGGGCGGCATCACGGTCAGATAGGTGTAATCGCCGTGGACGTGGGAGTGCACGTTCAGCGCTGGATGAGTGCTGTGATTGACGATGTGGGCGCTGCCGGTCACCGAGTGCTTGGGCGGCGCCACCAGCAGGTTCAAGAGCAGCGTCGGAGCACCTTCCAGATTGGTGCCGATGAGGTAGCTGACGGGGAACAATCCGATTTCAGTCTGCGTATTGCCTGACATAAGACCTCCAAGACAAGAATGAGGGATGCCTCGGGCGGCGCGGCGCTCAGCGCCGTTCCAGACGAGTGATTTCCAGCTTCAGTTGTTCGACTGCGGCGTGCAGATCGCCGTATTGGTGCAAATGCTGCTCGCCTTGCTCCAGCAAGGTTTTCATCTGCGCCAGATTGCCTTCGGCGATCGCTTGATGGATGGCCACGCCATAGGGCAGCGTTTGATGCGTGGGAAGATGGCTCATGGTGTTCACTTCCTTGCGCTGAGTGGGTTGGGGAGGGCGGGCGGCCAGGGGCGGCCATCCGCGGCAGCGGCTGCCGGCGGCGCGGCAGTGCTTATCGGTGTAGCAGTTGGGGGTGGGGGTGTGCTGGCCTAAATGGTGGTTTTTATGAAAAACAAATACTTAAGTGGAAATGCTGAGCCGGGTTGAATGGTGTTGGGAGCCGGGCTTGAAAAGCGAAATGCCCATGCGCAGCATGGGCATTCTGAAGTGGCGCATTACCATGCCGCGCCTGACACGCGGCGGAGCGTAAACATGTTCTCAGAAGCGGGAGGAAGCCCTGGCCAGATAAAACCACTCCTGGCCGGCCGGCGCCTTGGGATTGGGGAACACGATGCGTCCGTCGTCCAGCGCCGTCACCGGGCTGCCATCGGCGCGCCAGCCTATCAGTTCGTCCTTGCTCACCGCGTCGAAGCTGGCCCAGTCGCGGGCGAAGCGGTCGGCCTCGTCCAGCTTGTCCACCACCTCGTACAGGCTGAGCGCCTCCAGAGGCCCGGCCGCGGGCGGCGGCGCGTCCAGCATGCCCAGATGGGCCAGGGTGTTGACGATGGCCTGGTAGGCGACGAGCGGCGCGGCCGGGTCGTCGTGCTGGCCGCATTCCAGCGTCAGCGCCCAGCCACCATGCTGACGCATGTATTCGGTGGTGCCCACGCCGTAGCGGGGGTCGTCGTCCGGCACCGGCTGCCGCGCGTCGCCGGCCGGCCGCCGGCGGCGCCGCTCCACGCCCAGCGCGTAAGTGGACAGCCAGCCGTCCACTGCGCGGCCCACGCCCAACCGCTGCGCCAGCGCCTCTTCCTCTGCCGAGTGCGCGAACGGTTCCAACTCGCCGGCATTGTCGCGCGGGCCGAGAAATACGAAGGGCTGGCCCTGGGACTGGAAAGAGTGTAGATCCAGCAGCACCTCATGCTCGGACAGCAAGGGGCATAGCCAGTTGGCGACATGGTCCTCGAAATCGGCAGGCTTGGCATGGGGCGCGAGCTTGCGGTTCAGATTGCGCTCGCCGCCGCGCTGCTTCAGCCGGAAAGCCAGCGGGTTGCTCACCGGGACCAGGGTCAGTCGGCCGGAGCGCAAGGCCAGCGCGCCTTGTTCCAGCTCTGCCATCACGCGGCGGATCGCCAGCGTGCCGCAGTGCTCATTACCGTGCACTGCGCCGGTGACGATCAGGCTCGGGCCGGGGCGCGGCGCCTGATAGCGGTGGCTGGCGAAGCATTGTGGCCAGCTAGGGTCTATTTCAGCCATACGTTCTCGAAGTCGAAAGAGCCGTTGGGATTCATCACGAAACCTTGCACATTATTGCGCAGCGGGATGTAGATGCGCGAATGCGCCATGGTGATCCATGGTCGTTCGCGCTTGAAGATTTCCTGCGCCTGCAGATAATACTGCGCGCGCCGGCTCTGTTCGCTGGTTTGGCGGCCAAGCTGCAGCAGCTTGTCGAATTCCGGATTGCAGAAACGCTGGCCGCCCTTGCTGACGCTGCAGGACAGCGTGTTCCACAGGAAATCGTCGGGATCGCCGGAATTGCTGGTCAGACCGGACATATAGACATCGTGTTCGCCGGCGGCGGCGCGTTTCAGGTATTCGCCCCATTCATAGCTCTGGATATTCGCCTTGACGCCTATCCTGGCCCAATCCTGCTGGATCATCTGCGCCATCAGCTTGCCGTTGGGATTGGTCGGGCGCTGCACCGGCAGCGCCCACAGATTGACGGTGAAGCCTTGGGGGTAGCCGGCCTGGGCCAGCAGCGCCTTGGCCTTGGCCGGGTTGTATTCGTTGCGGGTCTTGGGGTTCCAGCTCCAGGTGGACGGCGGATAGGGGTTGACCGCCTGGGTGGCGCCGCCCTTGGGGAATAGCGCCTTGAACAGCGCGTCGCGGTTGATGGCGATGTCCAGCGCCACCCTCACTTCGCGCTTGGCGAATTGCGGCCGTTTCAGGTTGTAGGCCAGGTAAGAGATATTGCTGGCGCCGGTGGAGGCGATCCGGATGTTCTTGTCGGCGCTCAAGCTGTCCAGATCGGCCTCGCGCACCGCCGCGGCCACTTGGCACTCATTGGCTTTCAATTTCTGGATGCGCACTTGCGGATCGGTGACGATGGCGAAAATCAGGCTGCGGGTTTTCTGCGGCGCGCCCCAGTACTGAGGGTTGGCTTCGTAGCGCACGGTCGAGTCCTTGGCGTAGCTCTTGAAGCGGTAGGGGCCGGTGCCGATGGGCAGCAGATTGATCTGCTGCGGCTTGCCAGAGTTGAGCAGTTGCTGGGCGTATTCCGCCGATTGCATGCCGGCGAAACCCATCGCGAAGAAGGTCAGGAAGGTGGCGTTGCGCTCCTTGAGCCGGATCTTGACGCCATGCGCGTCCAGTTTTTGCACCGAGACGATCAATTTGCTCAGGCCATAGCCGTCCGGCCCGGTCAGAGGCGTCTTGAAGGCCTGGTTGAACGGCGCGTCGGGGCGGATCCAGCGCTCTACGGTGAAGACCACGTCATCGGCGGAGAAGTCGCGGCTGGGCTTGAAGTAATCGGTGCTATGGAATTTGACGCCGCGGCGCAGCTTGAAGGTGTACTCCAATCCGTCGGCGGAAACGCTCCAGCTTTCCGCCAGCCCCGGCCGCAACGCCACGCCGCCGCGCTTGAATTCGGTCAGGCCCTGGAAGATGGGCTTGGCGATATTGTAAGTGGACGCGGTATCCCACATTGCCGGGTCGAAGCCTTCCGGCGCCGCCTCGGCGCAGAACACCAGCGGCTTGGCCGCCTGCGCGGCGGCGGGCAAGGCTAAGGCCAACAACAGGGAGAGGGTGAGGCTTGATCTTGTCATTTACGCTATCCTGAGTTCTTGTTCGCGGCGAGTGAATTGTCCGTCAGTTGCGCTTGCCGGTCCATGGGCTAGGCCGCCTGGCCGGTTTGCGCGAGACGCGACGACCGGTGGCGGCGCGAGAGGATGGGGCATGAACGGGGATAGAGTGCTGATCATAGGCGGCGGTGTGATCGGCTTGTGCGGCGCGTGGCGGCTGGCGCGCGCCGGCTGGCCGGTGACCTTGCTGGAGCGCCATGATCAGGTGGCGGCCGGGGCCAGCCACGCCAACGGCGGTCAACTGAGCTATAGCTATGTCGCGCCGCTGGCCGACGCCGGGGTGCCGGCCAAGGCCTTGGCCTGGCTATGGGATCGGGACGCGCCGATGCGTTTGCGCCTGCGTTGCGATCCGGCGCAATGGCTGTGGCTGTGGCGCTTCCTGCTGGCTTGCAGCAACCGCGCCAACCGCGCCGGCACCGCTAGCCTATGGCGCTTGGCGCAAGCAAGCCAGCAGGCGCTGGACGCGCTGCGCGCCGATGGGCTGGATGGCTTCGCCTGGCGGCGCAATGGCAAGCTGGTGTTGTTTCGCAGCGCCGCGGCGTTGGAGCGCGCGCGCAGTGGCGTGGAGCGTCTGCGCGCCTTGGGCGCGCGCCAGCAGTTGCTGGATGCGCACGCCTGCCTGGCGCTGGAGCCCGCCTTGGCCGGCTTCGACGGCGCGCTGGCCGGCGGCGTGCATACGCCGGATGAGGAAGTGGCGGATTGCCGCCTGTTTTGCCAGGCCATGCAGCGGCGGATACGCGAGGAGGGCTTGGATGTAGAGTTTCGCTTTGGCCAGGAGGTCTGCGGCTTCGAACTGGTCCGGGGGCGGATAAGCCGGGTTTTATTGCCCGGCGAGGCGTTGTCTTGCCGGCATCTGGTGTTGGCCGCCGGTATCGGCGGCGCGGGGCTGGCGCGCAAACTGGGCCTGCGGCTGCCGCTGTATCCATTGAAGGGCTATAGCTTGGACATGCCGGCGGGCGCGGCGCTGCCCCGTCTCAGCGTCACCGATTTCGAGCGCAAGACACTGTACGCGCCGATAGGCGGACGCTTGCGGGTGGCTGCCATCGCGGACTTGGTTGGCTACGAGGAGCGTCCGGACCCGGTGCGCTTGGCCGGCTTGCGGCGGCAGTTGGCGCGCGATTGGCCGCAAGCGGGGAGACTGGAACAGGCGGAGGAGTGGGCGGGGCTGCGGCCGGCAACGCCGGACGGCCTGCCCTTGATTGGCCGCGCACGCGGCGGTCCGGCCAATCTTTGGCTGAACCTGGGGCACGGCGCACTGGGTTTTACGCTGGCGCTGGGCAGCGCTGAACAACTGGCCCAGGCCATGGCGGCGAGAGAAGGCGGAGGAGAGTGATGATGAGCGCGGTAATCCGCATGGAGGAGTTGGCGGCGCATCCGGAGTATCTGTCGATAGCCGATATCGACGGCGTGCGGCTGGATTTGCGCTATGCCTGCGCCAACAATTTCGTTGGGCGCAATCTGTACGGCGACGCGGCGCCGGCCTTGCTGCACCGTCGCGCCGCCGAGCAACTGTCCCAGGCGGCGCGGGCGCTGAGCCTGCAGCGGCCGGGGTACCGGCTGCGGGTATTCGACGCGCTACGCCCGGGGCGGGTGCAGCGGGTGCTGTGGGATATTGTCAAGGACACGCCGCAGCGCATTTATGTGGCCGATCCGGCGCGCGGCTCGATTCACAGCTTCGGCATGGCGGTGGACCTGAGCGTGGAGGACGCGGAGGGGCGCGAGCTGGACATGGGCACCGGGTTCGACGACTTCACCGAACTGGCCCAGCCGCAGCGCGAGCCGGAGCTGACGCGGACCGGGCGGCTGAGCGCGGCGCAGCTGGACAATCGCCTGCTGCTGCGCGGCTGCATGCTGGAGGCCGGCTTTTACGGCATCGCCACCGAGTGGTGGCATTTCGAGGCGGCGGAGCGCAACTGGGTGCGCGCCCATATGCTGCTGATCGAGTAGACGGATCCGCGCTAATGCCGCCGCGCTGGCGGCTTTATGCCCGGCAGGCATTTAGCAAACCGCGAATTTTCAGGCAATATGGCCGTTGGCCTTATCCTTAGCGCCTGTTCACGATCTCGCGAGCTAAGGCGAGACAAGGCCATGCGGCTGAGAAAGCGGAGTGTACACATGGTACATGAGCATTTCGAGGACGGCTTCAACGCCGTATCGCCGACGCGCAGCAGATCGTGAACAGGTTCTTCGAAGCACCAGCAGAGAAACATCAATGGCATCCGACAATACCGAACAAGCCTGTTGGCACCCGGAAACCCAGGCAATCCGCGGCGGCCGTGAAATCAGCGAATATCGCGAACACAGCCAAAGCCTGCATCTGACTTCCAGCTTCACTTATGATTCGGCGGAACAGGCCGCCGCCATGTTCCTGGGCGAACTGGACGGTTACACCTATTCCCGTTTCACCAATCCCACCGTTGCCGCCTTTCAGCAGCGGCTGGCGCTGATGGAGGACGGCGAGCGCGCGATCGCCACCGCCACCGGCATGGCGGCGATACAAGCCATCATGATGAGCTTGCTCAAGGCCGGCGATCACATCCTGTCCTCGCAAAGCCTGTTCGGTTCCACCACCAATCTATTCGCCGGCCTGTTGGCCAAGTTCGGGGTGGAAACCACCTTTGTCGACGCCACCGATCTGCAAGCCTGGCGCGATGCGTTGCGGCCGAGTACCCGGCTGTTGTTCCTGGAGACACCGTCCAATCCGCTGACCGAAATCGCGGACATCGCCGCCATTGCCGACATTGCCCATCAACACGGCGCCTTGCTGGTGGTGGACAACAGCTTCTGTTCCCCGGCCTTGCAGCGGCCGCTGCGCCTGGGCGCCGATCTGGTGATGCATTCGGCCACCAAATACCTGGACGGCCACGGCCGGGTGATGGGCGGCGCGGTGGTGGGCAGCGACGCGCTGATCGAACAGATTTATTTGCATGTGCGCACCGCCGGGCCGACGTTGGCGCCGTTCAATGCCTGGACCCTGCTCTCCGGCATGGAAACCCTGCATCTGCGGATGGAAAAGCACAGCGCCAACGCGCTGGAGTTGGCGCGCTGGTTGGAGGCGCAGCCGGCGGTGGAGCGGGTGTTCTACCCAGGTCTGGCCAGTCATCCGCAGCATGAGCTGGCGCTGCGCCAGCAAAGCGGCGGCGGCGCGGTGGTGTCCTTCGTGGTCAAGGGGGGCAGGGCCGAGGCTTGGCGCGTGGTGGATCGGGTGCAGCTGATTTCGCGCACCGCCAACCTGGGCGACGTCAAGTCCACCATTACGCATCCCGCGTCCACCACCCACGCCCGCATCACGCCGGAAGCCAGGTCCAAGGCTGGCATCGTCGAAGGCCTGTTGCGGGTGGCGGTGGGCCTGGAGCATGTCGAGGATCTGAAGCGGGATTTGGCGCGCGGCCTTGACTAAAAGCTTTCAACATGTGTTTCATTCAAACGGCAGTCTAAAATACGGACTGCCGCTTTTGTTGCCGCCCTGAGAGTTTGGCCCGAGCGCCGTCGAGACATGTCTTGACATTCGTCAAATTAAAACGTAAGTTTGAAACGCTTGTTCGAAAGCTGAAATGAGCAAGACCATAAAACCAGCAAATACAAAAAAGGCACTGGAGAACATGGAAGCAAGCCGCCCCGATACCTCCACCCGCATTCTTGACGTTGCAGAACGCTTGTTTGTGGAGCACGGTTTCGAAGCGACCTCGCTGCGCATGATCACCCAGCAAGCCGAGGTAAACCTGGCCGCGGTGAATTATCACTTCGGCTCCAAGGACGCGTTGTTCGAGTCCGTGTTCATGCGCAGGCTGGCACCGCTGATTGCGGACTGCCTGGCGGAACTGGACAAGCTGGAGGCGGAGGCCTCGGAGGAGAAACTAGCAGTGGAAGGCCTGGTGCTGTCGTTCATACGGCCCTGTCTGTCACTGTCCAAGGACCCGTCGCGCGGCGGGGCGATGTTCGTGCGCCTGTTGTCGCGCACACTGGTGGAAAACCACCGCCTGTTGCGCGAAACCATCTCCCAGCAGTACAGCGTGTTCGTCCAGCGGTATAGCCGCGCGTTTCAGCGCGCCTTGCCTATGCTGGACACGGAGCAGCTGGCCTGGAGAATGCATCTTGCATTCAGCGTCATGTTCAACGCCTTCGCCGGCAATGATGTGCTGAAGATTTTCACGCGCAGTCAGATCGTCAGCGCGCGCGATCCGGACATGATAGTCAAATACCTCGTGCCCTTTGTGATGGCTGGCTTGGTCGCGCCCATGGAAGGCTGATTCCGGAGCGCAGGGCAGGGCGGGGCAATCATCGCCGCGTCCCTTGCTGTTGCCGCCGGAACGGAAGGGTCAACACGAGGGTAAAACAAAATGATATCTGCCGTTGTTCTGGTCGTGCTGCTGGGCGCGCTGGCGTATTTCCGCGCGCCTGTTCTGGCCTGGACCGTGGGGCTGGCCGCCTGGCTAGCCGCGCTCCAGTTCGTCTTCCATTGCCCGCTGCCGCCGGCTGCTTGGGTTGTTTTTGCGGTGATCGCCGCCGTTCTCAATCTTCCGCCGCTGCGCCGCGCCGTGTTCACCGGCCCGGTATTCGGCGTGTTCAAGAAAATCACGCCGGCGATGTCCCAGACCGAGCAGGAGGCCATCAACGCCGGCACGGTATGGTGGGATCGCGACCTGTTCTCCGGCAAACCGGACTGGAACCGCCTGCTGTCCTTTCCCGATCCCAAGCTGACGCCGGAGGAGCAGGCCTTCATCGACGGTCCCACCGAGCAGCTGTGCGCGATGATTGACGATTGGAAGATCACCCACGAGCTGAAGGATCTGCCGCCGGAAGTGTGGCAGTTCATCAAGGACAACGGCTTCCTGGGCATGATCGTCAAGAAGCAGTACGGCGGCCTGGAATTCTCCAACTATGCTCACGCCAAGGTGGTGACCAAGATCGCCACCCGCGGCGGCACCGCCGCGGTATCGGTGATGGTGCCCAATTCCCTGGGCCCGGGCGAATTGCTGCAGCATTACGGCACCGAGGCGCAGAAGGATTATTATCTGCCGCGTCTGGCCAAGGGTCAGGAGATCCCGTGCTTCGCGCTGACCAGCCCCTACGCGGGCTCGGACGCCGGTAGCATTCCCGACTACGGCATCGTCTGCCGCGGTTCCTACACCCATCCGCGCACCGGCGAGCGTTTCGACGACGTGCTCGGCCTGCGCGTCAGCTGGGAAAAGCGCTGGATCACGCTGGCCCCGGTGGCCACCATCCTGGGCCTGGCGTTCAAGATGTACGACCCCGAGCATCTGCTGGGCGATAAAGAGGACCTGGGCATCACCTGCGCGCTGGTGCCCACCGAGCACGAAGGCGTGGCCATCGGCCGTCGCCATTTCCCGGGCGGCGCCGCCTTCATGAACGGCCCGACCTGGGGCAAGGACGTGTTCATTCCGCTGGACTGGATCATCGGCGGCCGCGAATTCGCCGGCCAGGGCTGGCGCATGTTGGTCGAATGCCTGTCGGTGGGCCGTTGCATCTCCCTGCCGGCGATGTCGGTGGCTTCCGGCAAGATGAGCACCTTCGTTACCGGCGCCTATGCGCGCATCCGCGATCAGTTTGGTCTGCCCATCGGCAAGTTCGAGGGCGTGGACGAGGCGATGGCGCGCATCGGTGGCTACACCTATCAGATGGAAGCGTCGCAAGACCTGGCGCTGACCGGTCTCGACAATGGTGAAAAACCGTCGGTGTTGTCCGCCATCCTCAAGTACCACAATACCGAGCGCATGCGCAAAGCCATCAACGACGCGATGGACATCCATGGAGGCAAGGCGGTGGTGCTGGGCCCGCGCAACTATCTGGCGCGCGCCTATCAGGCGATTCCGATCGGCATCACCGTGGAAGGCGCCAACATCCTGACCCGTTCGATGATCATCTACGGTCAGGGCGCGATCCGCTGCCATCCCTTCGTGCTGCGCGAGATGAAGGCGGCGATGGCCAATGACGGCAAGGAATTCGACGCCGCCATCACCGGCCACATCAACTTCGTGATCAGCAATGTGGTGCGTTCGCTGTGGCTGGGCCTGAGCGGCGCCCGTTTCGTCGGCGCGCCGCGCGGCGGCGAGGTGGGTGTCTACTATCGCCGGCTGACCCGTTTCTCCAGCGCCTTCGCCTTGCTGTCCGATATGGCGATGTTCAGCCTGGGCGGCAGCCTGAAATTCCGCGAGAAGTTGTCCGCGCGTCTGGGCGACATGCTGTCCGGCCTCTATATCGCCTCGGCTTGCCTGAAGCGCTTCGAGCGCGACGGCGCGCCCAAGGAAGACCTGGCGCTGCTGCAATGGTCGGTGGAAAACGCCTTGTACGATGTGCAGCAGGCGATGGACGGCTTCCTGGCCAACCTGCCCAGCCGCATGCTGGCGGCAGTGCTGCGCAAGCTGATCTTCCCGTGGGGCCTGACGCTGAAGCCGGCGTCCGACCGTGTAGGCACCAAGATCGCCCGCGCGATGATGGAGCCCGGCGCCACCCGCGAGCGGCTGATCCGCGGCATGTATCTGCCCAAGGAAGAAACCGATGCGGTGGGCGTGCTGGCGCACGCGTTGGAAGCGGTGCTTGCGACCGAGCCGCTGGAGCAGAAGTTGCGCAAACTGGCGCGCGACGGCCAATTCAAGACCGTGACTGCGCGCGAGCGTCTGGCGGAAGCCTTGCAGGGTGGCGTGTTGAGCCAGGCCGAATTCGACGCCGTCAGCCGCGCGCGCAAGCTCAAGCGCGACGTGATCATGGTGGACGATTTCGACAAGATGCTGGAACAGCACGACGATAAGCTGTTGCAACGCTTGATCTTCTGAGCCTAGAGGGTAAGATTTGCCGGGAGCGATCCCGGCATTTCAGCCAAGCGGCCGTCGAGGCGGCCGCTTGGCTGAAATGCCGCCAAGTCGCAGGCGCCGAGCGGCGCATAATAACAAAGGAGCAAGCATGGACCGCCCTGAAGTCCGGATCCCGACGCTGCGCGTGCGCGCGCTGCCCACCAGCACCAATGCTTACGGCCGGGTCCAGGCCGGCTGGCTGATGAACCAGATCGACATGGCCGGCAGCCTGGATGCCGAACGCCTGTCTCGCGGGCCGGTGACCACGGTGGCGGTGAACACCTTCCAGTTCGCCGCGCCCATCCTGCTGGGCGATGTGGTGGATCTTTATGTCGAGAGGCTGAGGATAGGCCAGAAATCCATCACCCTGAAAATCACGGTCGAGGCGGAGCGCATCGATGGCTCGCACGAGGCGATCACCGAGGTGGTGGCCACCTATGTGGCCGTTGATTGCGATGGAAAATCGCGACTTTTGGGCGATATTTAGCGCATTTCGGTGCTTTTTTGCGTGCTTGTTGTAGAAATGTCTCATTAAACGTTTGTTTGGAACAAACACTCCAAAACCTTGGTGGAATTGCTCTAATTCTCTGGTAGCATCAAATATGACCAGTGCGTGCCATTGGTCATCTAAATCATAAAACGCTACAGCAATACAAAGAGAGAGGGAGAACATGAAACTCAAGCACCTCAGCCTGTCCGTGATGGTCATGGGCGCAACATTCGGTCTAATGTCCACCCAGGCCGTGGCCTCGGGTTATCAGTTTGGTTCGCAGAGCGTGTCCGGCCAGGGCACCGCGCATGCCAACGGCGCCGAAGCCAACGATCCTTCCACCATCTTCGCCAACCCGGCCGGCCTGTCGCGGCTGGACGGCACCCAGTTTTCCGGCGGTCTTACCTTTGTGGTGCCGCATTCTGAATATACCGACAATGGCTCTACCAATTTTGCCAATAAGCCCACTGGTGGTGGTAATGGGGGCTCTTTTGCGCCTTCGGTGGTGGTTGCGCCTAACTTTTATTTGTCGCACAAACTGAACGAAAAGATTAACTTGGGCGTGGGCGTCTTTGTTCCGTATGGTGCAAAGTTAGATTATGACAGTGGCTGGGCCGGACGCTATGCCTTGCAAAATGTTGACCTAAAGTCCTTCAATATTAATCCAAGCATGTCATTCAAGTTGGATGACCGTCATGCGTTTGGCTTTGGTGTTTCGGCCCAGTATCTTGATGCCACTTTGCAGCAAGCTGCGGATGTGCGTACGGGGATTGGTCAGTTGCTGGCTGGCGCAAATGGAATGAATCCCAATGTCGTTGGCGGTGCATTGGTGCAAGGGCAGCTTAATGCCTTGGGCGTGTCTGGGGATGGTACGGCTCGCATCTCTGGCGATGATTGGGGGTTTGGCTGGAACGTCGGTTATATGTTTACTTTGGATGAAAATACTCGATTCGGCCTTGCATATCGCTCAGCGATCAAGCAGAAGCTAGAGGGAACGGCGGATTGGGATTTCTCTAATGTGAAGGGTAATTTGGCAGGGCTCGGCATTCCCAATCTTCCGGCTTATTTGAGTGCGAAGAAGCACCCGGATACGAGTGCAACTGTAGATGTGACGACCCCGGAGACCGCGTCGGCTAACTTCTTCCATCAGTTGAATTCGAAGTGGGCGGTAATGGGCGATGTGACCTGGGTGGCCAATTCGCAAATGAAGGATATTGTTATCAAGCAGGGTACGGTGAATGGTGTCTCTCAGGGGGATATCACAATTCATCAGAACTGGCGTGATACATGGCGTGTGTCTTTGGGCGCCAACTACCTGTACAACGATGCCTGGCTGTTCCGTGGTGGCGTGGCTTGGGAGCAATCGCCGCTGAAGTCTGATAATGACCGTCATCCGGCTATCCCGGACAGCGATCGTCTGTGGTTGTCGCTGGGCGCCAACTACAAGATCAACAAGCAGAGCTCGGTCGACTTTGCATATAGCTTCATCAACTTTGCAAATGCCAATGTGAACTACACTGATGCGTGCAGCCCTTCTGGTAACAATGGTGCCTGCACTGGCAACGGCGGCACGGTCAAAGGTAGCTACAAGACCTATCTGCAGTTGATCGGCCTGCAGTACAACTATCGCTTCTGATTTTGATCCGGCCGGCGGGTCCGGCTGAGTGGAGGGGCGGGCGCTTGCGCTCGCCCCTGCTTGCGTTGTTGGCCGACCTGGCTGGCTGCTTTTTGCCCTGATTTTTCATCGAACACCCCCTGTTTTTTTGCCCAAATTGGGTTAGACTTATTCGAGAGAAAAGCGAGTGTTTGATATTTTTCAATACAGACTTTTCCTGACTGCGCTTGGCGGTGTTTGCTATGGCTGCCAAGCCGGTTTTTCAGTAGATTGATGGCTATCCGCCATGGCATGGGAAAGCATTCCCATCCGGGCAAGAGAGCCGGGCTGGCCGGGTATTACACAAGCACTTCCGACCAGCCGAGTAGTGCCGGCTGTAGCGGCGGCGCGCCGCCGACTCAGCGCAAGGACGAACAACGCCCGTCCTTGAAGCAGGCTGAGCAGGCGAGAGGGGCCTGTCTCATGTTGTGTTTCAACAAAACGAGGAAACCATGTCTCAAACCAAGTTCAACGTACGCAAGGTCGCCGTGCTAGGCGCTGGCGTGATGGGCGCTCAAATCGCCGCCCATCTGGTGAATGCCAAAGTTCCGACCATCCTGTTCGATCTGCCGGCCAAGGAAGGCGACAAGAACGGCATCGTGCTCAAGGCGCTGGAAGGCCTGAAAAAGCAGAAGCCGGCGCCCTTGGCCAACAAGGATGCCGTCAACCACATTCAGCCGGCCAATTACGACGACCATCTGCACCTCTTGAAGGATTGCGACCTGGTGATCGAGGCCATCGCCGAGCGCATGGACTGGAAAGTGGACCTGTACCACAAAGTGGCGCCGCATCTGGGTGAGCACACCATTTTCGCCACCAATACTTCCGGCCTGTCGATCAACACCCTGGCGCAGGGCTGCCCGGACAGCGTGCGCCCGCGTTTCTGCGGCGTGCATTTCTTCAATCCGCCGCGCTATATGCACCTGGTGGAAATCATTCCCTGCCTGACCTCGGACGCTCACATCCTGGATAATCTGGAGCGCTTCCTGGTGTCCAGCCTGGGCAAGGGCGTGGTGCGCGCCAAGGATACGCCCAACTTCGTCGCCAACCGCATCGGCGTGTTCTCTATGCTGGCCACCATCGCCAACGCGGCCAAGTTTGGCATCCGCTTCGATGTGGTGGACGATCTGACCGGCCCGCGCCTGGGCCGCCCCAAGTCCGCCACTTTCCGCACCGCCGACGTGGTGGGCCTGGATACCTTCGCCCACGTGGTCAAGACCATGCAGGACACCCTGCCGCAAGATCCGTGGCATGGCCTGTTCCAGACCCCGGAATGGATGCAGAAGCTGATCGCCGCCGGCGCGCTGGGCGCCAAGACCAAGGCCGGCATCTATAAGAAAGACGGCAAGCGCATGTTGGTGCTGGACCCGGCCAAGGGCGAGTATGTCGGCGCCGGCGAGAAGGGCGACGACGCGGTCAAGGACATCCTGAAGATCGCCAATCCGGCGGAAAAATTCCAGAAACTGCGCGAGAGCAGCCACCCGCAGGCGCAATTCCTGTGGGCATGTTTCCGCGATGTGTTCCATTACATTTCCCACCATCTGGCCGATATCGCCAACTGCGCGCGCGATGTCGACTTCGCCATCCGCTGGGGCTTCGGCTGGAGCGTGGGTCCGTTCGAAACCTGGCAGGCCGCCGGTTGGCAGCAAGTGGCCAAGTGGCTGGACGAAGACGTGAAAGCCGGCAAGGCGCTGAGCGCCGCCGCGCTGCCGGCCTGGGTGCTGCAGGGCGACCGCGCCGGCGTGCACTTCGCCGAAGGTTCCTTCGATCCGGCCGGCAACAAGCTGGTGGGCCGTTCCACGCTGGACGTGTACCAGCGCCAGCTGGCGCCGGCCAAGGTGCTGGGCGAGGCGGCGGCGCCGCTGGGCGAAACCGTGTTCGAGAACGAGGGCGTGCGCGCCTTCACCACCGGCGACGAAGTATTGGTGGTGTCGTTCAAGAGCAAGGCGCACGCGATCGGTCCGGCCGTGATCGAGGGCTTGAACAAGGCCATCGACATCGCCGAAGACCGCTTCAAGGGCTTGGTGATCTGGCAGACCGAGGAGCCGTTCTCCGTTGGCGCCGATCTGCAGTCTATGATGCCGGCCTTCATGATGGGCGACTGGGACGCGATCGACGCGACGGTGCGCCGCTTCCAGGAAACCTCGATGCGCCTGCGCTATTGCCAGGTACCGACGGTGGCGGCGACCCAGGGCTATGTGTTCGGCGGTGGCTGCGAATTCGCGATGCACTGCGACAAGACCGTGGCGGCGCTGGAATCCTATGTCGGCCTGGTGGAAGTGGGCGTTGGCCTGCTGCCGGGCGGCGGCGGTTGCAAGGAGTTCGCGCTGCGCGCCGCTCAGGAGGCGCGCGGCGATGTACTGGCCGCGCTGAAGGACTACTTCATGGCCATCGCCACCGCCAAAGTGGCCACCAGCGGCTTCGAGGCGCAGGAAATCGGCTTCTTCCGCAACGGCGACCCGGTGGTGTTCAACGCCTACGAGCTGCTGCACGTGGCCAAACAGCAGGCGATCGCGCTGGCCGAGGCCGGCTATCGTCCGCCGCTCAAGGTCAAGGGCTTCCCGGTGGCCGGCCGCAGCGGCGCCGCGTCGATCAAGGGCCAGTTGGTGAACATGCTGGAAGGCAACTTCATTTCCAAGCATGACTTCTTCATCGCCGGCCTGATCGCCGACGTGATGACCGGCGGCGACATCGAAGCCGGCACCCTGGTCAATGAGCAGTGGATTCTGGACCTGGAACGCAAGGCCTTCATGACCTTGCTGAAGAACTCCAAGACCCAGGATCGCATTGCCAATATGTTGACCACCGGCAAGCCGCTGCGCAACTAAGTGCTTGGGGATGATTCTGCTGCGCGCGCCGATATCGAATGCTGCGATGCTCGCCGTACCGCATGTACGGCTGCGCTTCTCGCTTCGATCTCGGCCCGCTCGCGACGAATCCTCCCGCAAGCACGGCCAATAGCCAGATGAAAGGCCGCCTGATCGCCGTAGCGCGGATCAGGCCGCCGACAGGAGAATCAAAAATGAGCAAACAAGTACAAGAAGCCTACATCGTCGCCGCCACCCGCACGCCGGTGGGCAAGGCGCCGCGCGGCATGATGCGCAATGTGCGTCCGGACGACATGCTGGCGCATGTGATCACCGGCGCGCTGGCCCAGGTGCCGAACCTGGACCCCAAGCTGATTTCCGATTGCGTGGTGGGTTGCGCGTTTCCGGAAGCGGAGCAGGGTCTGAACATGGCGCGCATCGGCGTGCTGCTGGCCGGTCTGCCCGACACCGTGGGCGGCATCACCATCAACCGTTACTGCTCGTCCGGCATCAACGCGGTGCAGATGGCCGCCGACCGCATCCGCCTGGGCGAGGCCGACGTGGTGATCGCCGCGGGTTCCGAGTCGATGTCCCTGGTGCCGATGATGGGCAACAAGGTGTCGCTGAATCCGGAAATCTTCAGCAAGGATGAGAACTACGGCATCGCTTACGGCATGGGCCTGACCGCCGAGAAAGTGGCGCAGCAATGGGGCGTGTCGCGTGAAGATCAGGACGCGTTCGCGGTGGAGTCGCATCGCCGCGCGCTGGCCGCGATCGACGGCGGCAAGTTCAAGAGCGAGATCACGCCGCTGGAAGCGATCTACCGCACGCCTAATCTGGAAACCGGCGAAGTGCTGGTCAAGAAGCGGGTGCTGGACACCGATGAAGGCCCGCGTCGCGAAACCACGCTGGAAGGCCTGGCCAAGCTGAAGACGGTATTCGACGCCAAGGGTTCGGTGACCGCCGGCAACTCCTCGCAGATGTCCGATGGCGCCGGCGCGGTGATTCTGGTGTCCGAGCGCGTGCTCAAGGAGTTCAACCTGACGCCGCTGGGTCGTTATGTGACTTTCGCGGTCAAGGGCGTGCCGCCGGAAATCATGGGCATCGGCCCGAAAGAGGCGATCCCGGCCGCGCTGAAGCAAGCAGGCCTGCAGCAGGACGATCTGAAGTGGATCGAACTGAACGAGGCGTTTGCGGCTCAGGCGCTGGCGGTGATCCGCGATCTGAACCTGGACACTTCCAAGGTCAACCCGCATGGCGGCGCGATCGCCCTGGGTCACCCGCTGGGCGCCACCGGCGCCATCCGCACCGCCACCCTGGTGCACGGCATGCGCGACGCCGGCCAGAAGGGTTACGGCATGGTGACCATGTGCATCGGCACTGGCATGGGCGCAGCCGGCATCATCGAAGTGCTGTAAGACGCGTTTTTTCGACGCAAAAAAACCGGCTCGCGATGGTGAGCCGGTTTTTTATTGCGCCTCAGTCGACTTTGGACAGGGTGTCGAAGTCGCTGTGGCTGCAATCCTCGTACTCATGCTGCGGCGTCTTGAGGCGGATCTGGTAGGACTTGCCCTGCGCCGCCAGTACCAGTTGCTTGTCCGGCTGGGTCAAGGCCTTGGGCATCAAGAAGCAGCGCTGGCCCTTGCGCGAATTGGGCTGGGTGATGTAGATCGCGGTGGACGGCGGCGACTCCGGGCGCTCCGGGTCCAGCAGCGATACGCCGACCGGGCTTTGACCGAGGATCTCGATGCCGACCTTGGTGCCGTTGCTCTGACGCAGTATCCGGCGGATCACGCCCAGCAACAGCGGGTGATTCTCCGCCTTGACCAGGATGACGCGGCCGATGGCCAGCTGTTCCACCGCCTTGCCGATGAAGGTGAGGCCCATGCCGGTGGCGCTGATGTCATTGATGCGCCAGTCGCTGGCGCGCTCGGAATCGTGCTCCTGCACATCCTGAACCTTGACCTGGTAAGCGACGCGCTCGAAGCCGATATTGACCAGCGCATTGGACGCATGCAGGGAGCGCTCGGACTTGCGCAGCGACTTGCCGCCGTCGGTAGACCAGCGGATGGCCAGTTTTTCGCATAGAATGGCCCATTCCTCGCGCTCCAGATTGCCATCCATGGCGGCGAGGGCGGGCGGAATGCGGCGGTCCAGATCGAACATCAGATCAGCCAATCGGCTGGTGATGACATAGGCGGACCAATAGCGGTGCCATTTGCCGGCCATGCCGCGCAACATCGCCTGCGGCGGCTCAGGCATCGACAGATTGTAGACGAAGATGGGTTCCTCCACCGGTGGCTGCTTGTCCAGCGGTATGCCCTGGCTCAACATCATCAGCAACTGATCAACGGCGACGATTTCCCGGTGCAGCATATTGTCGGTCTGCGCCAGAAACAGCATGCCGGCCTGGATCAGCAATTGCTCGCAGCTGAATTCTTCCGGACTGTTCAGGTACAGCTTGACCGGATGGCGCGCGAAACCGCTTTCCTCCGCCTGACTGTAAAAGCGGAAGCCGTTCTGCCAGGCCGAGCCTTCCGGCTTCAGGTAGCGCAGCGAATTCCAGGCGATCAGGCGCATCTGGTGGTGCAGGCCGCGGGTGGTGATGATGCGGATCTCGTCGTCGGGCACGGCGTTGGGATGGCTTTTGTAGAGCCTCAGACAGATCTGGTAGGCGGAGGACAGCTCATGCCAGTAGGCGAGGATGGTGGGCAGATAGCCCTTGCTGCCGCCCTTGGACTGCAGATAATCCTGGCACAGCTGGCGGTGGATGTTATTGGCCTTGTCATCAACATAGACTAAGGTCTTGACACGTTCCTTGAGCGATATCTCGGTGTCGGTATTGATTTTTGCGACGGCCTTGATGATTTCGACCAGGGCGCCGAAATACTCGGCCTGCGGCAAATCGCGCACTAATAGCGTCGCTGACTGCGCCACTTCGGACGCTGTCGTGTTTTTGTTCAGAAGGGAACTGACTAGTGATTTGAAGTCAAACATTTAGCCCGGCTTTATAGGAAATTATGTTTTCATTAGCATATCGCTATATCTTACGCCACGCGCAGGCGCGGGTGAAACGGTAATTCTCATTATTTACCCATATGCTTACAAATAACAATCACGGGAATCGGCGGCAGCGGCTGCTGGGCTTGATCTTGGCCGGTGTTTTGGCGCAGACGGCCTGGGCCGGCGCTGAAGCCGCGGTCGACGCCTATCCGCCGCAAGGCGTGGGTCTGGTGCTGGGAGGCGGCGGCGCGCGGGGTTTTGCCCATTTGGGGGTGCTCAAGGAATTGGAGCGTTTGCGGGTGCCTATCGCTTGCATCGCCGGCACCAGCGCCGGCGCCTTGATTGGTGGTATTTATGCAAATGGCTTGCCGCTGGAGCAGATGGAGCGCGAATTCGATGGCGCCGACTGGGAGGCCTTGCTGTCCGGCAAGCCGGTGCGCGCCGATGTGCCCTATGACCGCAAGCGCGATGATTACAAGAACTATCTGGACATTACCTTCGGCCTGAAGAAAGACGGCCTGGGCGTGCCGCGCAGCGCGATCAACTCCCAGGAAATCGAGCTTTACATCCACAAGCTGACCCGCGATCGGGTGGTGGGCAATTTCGATCAATTGCCGATTCCGTTCCGCGCCATCGCCACCGATCTGGCCACCGGCGAACCGGTGGTGTTCTCCCAGGGCTCGCTGGCGCGCGCGCTGCGCGCCAGCATGGCGGTGCCGGGTCTGTTCGACTTGATCGAGGACGATGAGGGCCGCTTGCTGGTGGATGGCGGCCTGGCGCGCAACCTGCCTATCCAGGACGTCAAGGGCCGCTGCGCGGATCATGTGATCGTGGTCGATGTGTCCACGCCGCTGATGAAGGCGGGGGAAATCCATTCGCTGTTCGACGTGGTGGCGCAGACCTCCAATCTAATGGTCAGCCGCAACGCCAAGGAGCAGATGCGCAAGCTGGACAAGGGCGACATCGTGATCAAGCCGGATCTGAACGGCTACACCTCGGCCTCCTTCAATGAGCACCAGGCCATTACCCAGCGCGGCGAGGCAGCCGCCAAGGCGCTGGCCAAGCAGCTGGAAGCCTATTCGGTGTCGGAGGAGGAGTACGCCGCGTGGCGGCGCCGGCTGGCACGGCCGCATTTCCCGCTGATAGACAAGATCCAGGTGGAGGGTAAACCCGGCCAGTTCACCAAGCCGGAGCAATTGGCCAAGTCGCTGGCCTTCTCCTCGGTGGTTGAGCCGGTCAGCAGCGCCCAATCCAGGCTGCGCGGCGTGTTCGCCGGCGGCGATTACGACCGGTTGACCTATCGCGTCGACAATGTGTCCGGCCGTAATGTGATGACGGTGCTGCCGCTGGAGCGCAGCATCGGTCCTAATTTCATGCGTTTTGGCCTGAATCTGAGCAGCGCGACGCCGGGGGAGAGCAACTTCAATTTCTTGGCCTCGCATGAATGGCGCAACGCCAATAGCGCCGGCGGCGCCTGGCGCAACGATGTGTCCATAGGCCAGAACAAGCTGATCAAGACCGAGTGGTATCAGCCGCTGTACGAAGGCAGCCCGGTGTTCACCGCCGCCTCGCTGGGCTATCGCCAGGACTTCCTGCCGGTTTACAACTCTGACCACACGCTGAATCTGGAGTGGAATAATAATGTCGGCAGCGTGCGCCTGGATGGCGGCCTGGCCTTGGGGCGCTATGGCGAGTGGCGGATAGGCGCGTACCGGGACGACAACCATTTCAGCTCGCGGGTGTCATGGCTTCCCGGCGTGGTGCCGCCGAACTACCGAGATACCGGCATTGCCAGCAGCCTGGTGGTCGATCAGTTCGACAATCCGAAATGGCCGCGCGCCGGCTATTTCTTCAGCGGCCGCGTCACCAAGAGCATTCCGTCCTGGGGCAGCGATGTCAATCTGACGAGTTACGACACCGTGCTGGAGTACGCCAAGACCCTGGGCAGCGTGACGATGCGGCTCAGCGCCAAGAACAAGGGAGCGTTGAACCGCGGCAACGACGAAGCTTTCCTGGTGGTGCCCAGATCGCTGGGCGGCTTCCTGAACCTGAGCGGCTATCAGGATTCCGAGTTGATCGGCGAGCGCTCATCCTTGTTCCGTTCCATGCTGTACTGGCGCGCATCCAGCCTGCCGGCGGCTTTGGGGTCCGGTGTTTATGCCGGTATTTCTATGGAATTGGGCAAAATCTGGGGCAGGGTAGGGACCAACGATTGGTCGCAGAGCAATAGCGACTGGATTCCCGCCGGCTCGGTGTTCCTGGCCGCCGACACCATCATCGGTCCGTTCTTCGTCGGCATGGGGACGGCAAGAGGCGGCAAGCCGACTGCCTATCTCTATCTGGGTACCGACTATTGAACTGATCTCGGTTTATCCGCTGTTGGGAAAACCAAAAACGCTATATGGCGCAAGCCATATAGCGTTTTGTTTTTACTGGGCATTAGTGGGCGCTAGCGGTGGCCAGGCGTTGTTGTTGATCTTTTGGACGGTTGAATTTTAAGTTCATGTATTTTCTGTTGTTGATATGTTACGTAAAAATACAAACGTTTGAATAATTCTGGTGTTTTTTCCGGCTTTCCCCTATCAACAGTCGTGGGCCCAAAAACCAGAGTAAATACTCAGCCCGCATTTCATCGACTAGAGGAGAAACACCATGAAGAAGTTGCTACACGGAGTACTGCTGTGCCTGGGTTTGCTGCTGCCCTTGACCGCCGCCCATGCCGCGGCCGGCTACACCCAGACCCGCTACCCCATCGTGCTGGTCCACGGCTTGTTCGGTTTCGGCCAATTACTGGGGGTGGATTATTTCTACCAGGTGCCGGCGGCCTTGCGCGGCGACGGCGCCCAGGTGTTCATCGCCGAGGTGTCGGCGCTCAATAGCAATGAAGCGCGCGGCGAGCAGTTGCTGCAGCAGGTGCAAAAAATCATCGCCATCACCGGCGCGGCCAAGGTCAATCTGATCGGACATAGCCAGGGCGCGCCCACCGCGCGCTACGTGGCCGGCGTGCGGCCGGACCTGGTGGCGTCGGTGACGTCGGTGGGCGGGGTCAACAAGGGCTCGGTGGTGGCCGATATCGCGCGCGGCGTCGCGCCCCCGGGATCGGTGTCGGAAGCGGTGGCCGCCGCGGTGGCCAAGGCGCTGAGCACGGTGATCCAGTTCTTCGCCGGCACTTCCGGCCAGCCGCAATACCCGGCAGGGGCGCTGGACTCGCTGACCACCGCCGGCTCCGCCGCCTTCAGCGCCAAGTTTCCGCAAGGGGTGCCGAGCAGCGCCTGCGGCGAGGGCGACTACCAGGTGAACGGCATCCGCTATTACTCATGGACCGGTTCGGCCACGGTCACCAATGTGCTGGATCCCTTGTCCGCGCCCATGGGCGTGCTGGGGCTGGCTTTCGGCTCCACGCCCACCGATGGCCTGGTCGGCGCGTGCTCCGCGCATTTGGGGCAGGTGATTCGCGATAATTACCGGATGAATCACATGAATGAGATCAATCAGAGCTTTGGTCTGGTCAGCCTGTTCGAAGTGAGCCCGGTGAGCTTGTACCGGCAGCAGGCCAACCGTTTGAAGAACGCGGGGCTGTGATGCGGCGGGCCTGGATGGCTTGGGGCTGCGCGCTGCTCTTGGGCGTGCTGGCCTGGCTGGGCTGGCCCGCCGCCGATGACGCTGCGGCGCAGGCTGGCGGCACGGCCCCGCTGG